>JBDHQY010000264.1:0-4499 GCA_039807315.1 Steroidobacter sp.
CCGACAGCGTGCGGCCGGAAGCATCCGTGATGGTGCCGGAAATGATCACCGGCAGCTCGATGCCCGCCTCGTCCATCGCCTGCTGCACGGCGAAAATGGCCGCCTTGGCGTTCAGCGTGTCGAAGATGGTCTCGATCAGGAACAGATCGACGCCGCCTTCGAGCAGTGCGCGTGCGCCGATGAGGTAGGTGCCGGCCAGCTGGTCGAAATCGATGTTGCGGAACGCCGGATCGGTGACGCTGGGCGACAACGAGGCCGTACGGTTGGTCGGTCCGAGCGCACCGGCAACGAAACGCACCTGGCCGGTCCTGGCGAAGAACTCATCCGCCGCCCGGCGCGCCACGCGCGCGCCGGCGAGATTGATCTCACCGACCAGATCTTCCAGGCCGTAATCGGCCTGCGAGGAATAGTTCGCGGTGAAGGTGTTGGTTTCGATGATGTCCGCGCCGGCCTCCAGGTAGGCCGAGTGGATCGAGCCGATGATGTCCGGCTGCGTCAGCACCAGCAGGTCGCTGTTGCCCTTGAGATCGCATTTCCAGTCCTTGAAGCGCTCGCCGCGATAGTGCGCCTCGGTGAGCGAGCGGCCCTGGATCATGGTGCCCATGGCGCCGTCGATCACCAGAATGCGCTCGCCGAGCAGGCGGTGAAAGGCGGCAATGCGATCCGAGCGGGTCATGATGGAAGCCTTGATTTGAGCTGCCGGTAGGCAGCGAGTCGCAACGAAACGATCAGCCGGCGGCCGCGAGCGGCGCAACCGGTCGCACACCCAGCGCGTGACAGATGGCAAACGTCAGCTCCGAGCGATTGAGCGTGTAGAAGTGGAATTCCTCGACGCCGTGGCGCTCCAGCTGCTGTACCTGCTCGATGGCCACCGCCGCAGCGATCAGCCGGCGCGTCTCCGGATCCTCGTCCAGGCCGTCGAAACGGTGCGCCAGCCAGTCCGGAATGCTCGCACCGCAAGTGCGTGCCATGCGCTGCAGCTGCGGGAAACGGGTGATCGGCAGAATGCCCGGAACGATCGGGGCGGTGATGCCGGCGGCCGCGCATTGATCGCGAAAGCGCAGGAAACGCTGCGTATCGAAGAAGAACTGGGTGATGGCCCGAGCCGCGCCGGCGTCGATCTTGGCTTTGAGGTTGTCCAGATCGAAGCTCGGGCTGGGCGCCTCCGGATGCACTTCCGGATAGCCGGCCACGGAAATCTCGAAGTCGGCCACCGACTTCAGCCCTTTCACCAGATCCACGGCGTAAGGGAAGCCGCCGGGATGCGGCACGTAGGAAGTCGTGCCCTGCGGCGGGTCACCGCGCAGCGCGACGATGTGTCGAATGCCGTGCGCCCAATAATTGCGCGCGATATCCAGGATCTCCTCGCGCGGCGCGCCGACGCAGGTGAGGTGCGGCGCGGCGGTCAACGTCGTAACGCTCTGGATCCTGGTCACGATGTTGTGCGTGCGCGAGCGGGTCGAGCCGTCGGCGCCGTACGTCACGGAGACGAATCGTGGCTGCAGCGGCGCCAGGCGCTGGATGGAGTCCCACAGCGTCTTCTCCATCTGCTCGTCCTTGGGCGGAAAGAACTCGAACGACACCATCGGGCGGGTTCGCAGCTGCGCCAGTCCATTGCCGATACGATCTTTGAGTTGTTCCACTGACATGATCTTCCTTCTCGCCTACGCAGCGGCGCTCGCCGGCGACACGCGCCGCGCGATCGCCAGCAGCAGATGGCCGTGCTCGGTATCCACGGGATGAATGCGGTCGCAGCTCAGACCGGACTGGACGAACCAGGCGCGCAAGGTTGCGATCGGGTTGTTCTCGCCTGCGTCGGCCAGCACGTCGAAATCTTCGATGACGATCAGGCGCCCGCCGCGCTTGAGCGCCCGACCGATCTCCGCGAGCGCGGCCAGCGGCCGTTCGGTCCGGGCCAGCACTCGATCCGCAATCGCGGTATCGAACAAAGGCGCGGTGAATGGCAGGTCGTACATGTCGCCGCGTTGCAGTTCGCAGTGACTCAGTCCCGCGCCATGCACATTGGTGCGCGCGAGACGTAAGGCATCGCTCGAGATATCGATGCCAATCGCGCGCGTGGCTTGCGCGCCCAGCAGCTCCAGCATGTGGCCGGAGCCGGTTCCGACATCCAGCAGCGCACCGATGGGCTCGGCGGCGAGTTCGTTCAGCAGTATCCGATCCACCTCGCTCGGCAGGTCCGTCGAAACTTCCGCCGCAGCCAATGCCTGGCGGGCGCGTTCGGCAACGACCGAATCCAGTTTGCGTCGATCCCGGCGCAGCACGTCGTCGTCCGCGTCGACCAGGGCGAGCAGCTGCAGCACCGTCTCACGCGCCTCGCCGATCGACGGCGCCCGGTAGTAGACCCAGTGCTGCTCGCGAAACCGGTCGAGCAGACCGGCATCGGACAGCACTTTCAGGTGCCGCGAGATGCGGGGCTGGCTCTGGCCCACGATCTCGCAGATCTCACCGACGGTCAGCTCCCCATGCGCCAGCAACGCGAGCAGGCGCAGCCGGGTGGGTTCGGCGGCGGCGCGCAACACGGCTACGGCAGGAAGAAAGGCAGTGGGCATGAGATTAAAGACATAAAGAAATCTTTATGTGCCGCGGACCTTAATCCCGCCGGCCCGCCACGGGCAAGCGCCATCGGGTTCACGGCCCGTTGCCGGACAGTAAACATCATTACAGAAAAAACAATAAAAATACTTTTTAAGTATTTGATTATTAGTGGATTGTTCCACTGAGATCGGCAGCTGCGTTGCTGAAGATCCGCTCCACGTCGACCGCATCGAATCGGTAGGCGCGATTGCAGAAGTCGCAATGAACTTCGACGCTGCCCCGCTCCGCCAGCACGGAGCGGATCTCTTCGGCCCCCAGCCCCCTGAGCATGCCGACCACGCGATCGCGCGAGCAGCGGCAACGGAAGAACACCGGGGCGGACTCGAACATCCGGACATCATCCTCGGCAAACAAGCGCCGCAGGATCTCGTGGTCCGTCAGCGTCCGCAGCTCCTGCGGCTGCAGCGTATCGGCCAGCAGCTGCACGCGCCGCCAGGCGTCGTCGATCTCCCGCCGGTCCGTGATCGCGGCCTGCCTTTCGTAGCTGCCGGCCGCCTGTCGCAGCGCCACGCTGTCGTCGGACAGGCGCTGCAGCAAGATCCCGGAGACCCCGCTCTCATCGGCATGCAACCACAGCCGCGTCGGCAGCTGCTCGGAGCTTTGGAAGTAACGTTGCAGGCAACCGGCGAGCCGGTCGCCGTCCAGCGGCACCACGCCCTGGTAGCGCTGCGATAGATCGTCGTTTTCCAAAGTGACCGTCAGACGGCCTTCGCCCGACAGGCTGGGCAGCCGGCACGCCGCTGCGTGGATCTCGGGGGCTTCGCGATAGCGCGCCACCGCCCGCACCCCCATTTCGTTGGAGCACTGCGCCAGCAGCAGGTGCATCGGCCCCTGCCCTTGCAGCTGCAGGCTCAAGGTGCCCTGGAACTTGAGCGTCGCCGACAACAGCACCGCTGCAGCCACCGCCTCGCCCAGCGTGTCGCGAACGGCGATGGGATAGTCCCGATGCTCGAGCAGCGCGCGCCAGGCGGCATCCAGGTGCACGATGTGACCGCGAATCGGGTAATGCTCGAACAGAAAACGATGCAGGCAATCGCGGTCGTGCATGGCTAGCCGGCGAGCTTGCTCTTGAGCAGCTCGTTGACCTGCGCCGGGTTGGCCTTGCCGGCGGTGAGCTTCATCACCTGGCCGACGAAGAAGCCGAACAGCTTGTCCTTGCCGGAACGGTAATCGGCCAGCTGTTTCGGATTGGCCGCCATGACCTCGTCGATGACCTTCTCGATGGCGCCGCTGTCGGTGATCTGCTTCAGACCCTTGGCCTCAATGATGGCGTCGGCGTCACGGCTCTCGGCCCACATCTGCTCGAACACCTCCTTGGCGATCTTGCCCGAGATGGTCTCGTCGACGATGCGCTTGAGCAGGCCAGCCAGCCGCTTCGCATCGATGCGCGTCTGCGTGATCTCGATGCCGTCCTTGTTGAGCGCGCCCGACAGTTCGCCCATGACCCAGTTGGCCGCCAGCTTCTCGTTGCCGCCGCCGACCTCGGCGAGCACGGCTTCGTAGTAATCGCCCATTTCGCGGCTCGCCGTCAGCACGCCCGCGTCGTACACCGACAAGCCGAACTTCTCGACGTAGCGCGCCGCCTTCTGATCCGGCAGCTCCGGCAGCGTCCGGCGGACCGATTCGATGAAGGCGTCGTCGACGGCCACCGGCAGCAGGTCCGGATCCGGGAAGTAGCGATAGTCGTTGGCTTCTTCCTTGGAGCGCAGCGCCCGCGTCTCGCCCTTCTCCGGGTCGTACAGGCGCGTCTCCTGCTTGATGGCGCCGCCGCTTTCGATGATGTCGATCTGGCGCGCCACCTCGTAGTTGATGGCCTTCTCGATGTAGCGGAACGAGTTCAGGTTCTTGATCTCGCAGCGGGTGCCGAACTTCTCCTGGCCGAG
>JBDHQY010000265.1:0-4491 GCA_039807315.1 Steroidobacter sp.
CGAAGAGAACGGGAACGCGGCCCGGATCGTAGGGCTCGAGAAAGTAGATGTTGCCGCCGACCTGGCGGAAGGTATCGAGCGGCGACCAATAGCCGCGTCTGCCGTTCTCGGCCGAGAAGGCGGCGGCGTCGAGATCCGCCACTGCCCCGGCCTGAGTGCTATGCAATGACGGCGGCCGGAACCCGGGTGGCAGGTGCGCACGCACTGCATCCGCCGAACTGTCCGTCAGCGCCAGGTCCAGCATCGTTATCATGCCCATTCCCGTTGCGTCGACTGGCGTCTGTTGGACGAAGGCAGGATCGTCGCCGTCGAACACCCCGTTGCCGTTACTGTCGCCGTATGCGACGAGGGTGTATTTCCCCGCAGGCACGATCAACTCGTAGGCGCCCCGCTCATGCAGCCACACACTGTGCGCTATCGTCGGTCGGCCTTTGTCTCGACTCACCGCCGCGACAACCACCGGGCCATGCCATCCAGAAGAGGATGCTGCGCGACCTGCCAGCACGGTCGCGTTGTTGAACTCGCGCGACTCCTCGCGCAGGTCCAATAGCGTGCAACCTTGCACGGCAACCAAGACAAGCATGACGAGACAGCCGCGGAGCACGATCATGTCGCGCTGCGGACCTTGGCGATCTCAGGATGAGGCTCGGCTTTGCAAGTAGCCGAGAGTTCTCGCACGAAGGCCGGTGCACGCCACTCGCATCGGTCCACCACTGCGTCAACCATCGTGGATATGGATTTCGTTGGGCTTTGAAGATCGCGACTTGCACAGGCCGGGAAATGACCCGTCGGAACGAGCGTTTCGCCGCTCGCTCAGGGGATCAAGCATACACGACATCCAGGAAATCCGGCCCACCGAGACAGGGTGGCGCCAGTGCCGCAGCGACTCAGTCCCTCGAGGAAAGACTGCATATAGGCGCCTCGACGAGACACCGTGAAACGGTAGCGCTCGCGCCGTGATGCCTTGCGACGGCGTACGCGCGCACTACGGTCCGGCAATCTGCAAATGTGTAGCCGATCATAGAAGGTGTAGCCGGCCTGCCGGACAACTGCCCGCACTGTTCACCGGTCATGGCAATCGGACTTCTCCCCGACTGCCGTACCGCAGCAGCGACCGGACTCGGCGACCGATCGCAAGACGCGTATCGTCGACTGCGGATCCGCAATCAGCGTTGCTCGGGAGGCGTCTCGGCGGTGCGACCTTCATACGCGACGGGTAGCTGCCATTGCCGACGGATCGCCATCACCCGCAGGCCGAAGCAGACCAGCCCACCGCCGAGCACCGTAACGACGATCGGAAAATGCAACAGATTGCCGACGACGACCACCGCCGCGCCGGCCAACGCCGCAACCGCATAAAGCTCTGAACGCAGCACCGCCGGAATTTCCGCGAGCAGCACATCCCGAGCGACGCCGCCGCCAATGCCGGTGAGCATCCCGAGCAGCGCGGCCATGACCGGGCTCAACCCGAAAGCCAGCGCCTTTTCGGTCCCCGCGACGGCAAACAGCGCCAAGCCCATCGCATCCAGCATCCGCACCGGATTGCGCAGCTTCTCGATCAAAGCCGACCAGAAGAAGCAGAGCAAGCCCGCCATGAGCGACACCGCCAGATAGCGCCAATCCTGCAAAGCCGCCGGTGGGATCGCGCCGATCACGACATCGCGCATGACCCCACCGAAGGTGGCAGCGGCGAAGGACAGCACCAGGACTCCGAATATGTCGAGTCGCCGTCTGACCCCCGCCATCGCACCGCTCAACGCAAAGGCAAACGTCCCGCCGAGGTCGAGAATGAGAACGAGGGTGCGCAGCAACTCATCGGTCGCCTGTGACGTGATCATGATGGCAAGACCGTCTTCGTCTTGGAACCGTCACCCGGCTTGCGGTATCAGCCTTCGCCCATGCCCTCGGCGGGAACAGGAGCCGCGCCGGCGCGCACCTTCTCCTCGATCCTCCGGCCGACATCGGCATCGATGCTCTTCCAATAGTCGAAGGCGCGGCTCAGCACCGGCTCGCGCACACCGCCGAGCAGACTACCTGCCACTTGTTCGACCAGCTTGCTGCGCTGCTCTTCGTTGAACACCTTGCGGACCAGAGTGCCGGGCTGCGAGAAATCATCGTCGCCGCTGCGCAGCGTATAGGCGCTGCGCACCATGTCGCCGTCCGCCTCCCAGCCTTCGCTCATCGGGCCGGTCTGATCCGCCCACCCGCGCCCGCCGCTGTTGGGTGCATAGACTGGCGCGGCACCGCTGTGGTGATAGGCCATGTGACCATCGAACATGTACGTGTTCGTCGGCACCTTGGGCTGGTTGACCGGCAGCTGGTGGAAGTTGGTGCCGATGCGGTTGCGCTGGGCATCGTTGTAGGCGAACGCCCGGCCAAGCAGCATCTTGTCGGGCGACAGACCGATGCCGGGCACGGTATTGCCGGGGGAGAAGGCCGCCTGCTCGATCTGCGCGAAGAAATTCTCGGGATTACGGTTGAGCGTCATGGTGCCGACCCGGATCAGCGGGTAGTCGGCATGCGGCCAGGTCTTGGTGAGATCGAAGGGATTGATCCGGTAGCTCTTGGCGTCCGCATAGGGCATCACCTGCACCGACAGCGTCCAGCTCGGATGCTCGCCGCGCGCGATCGCGTCGAACAGGTCGCGGCGATGGAAGTCGGCGTCGGCACCTGCCATCGCCATGGCTTCCTGGTTCGAGAAGAACTTCATCCCTTGACGGCTATGGAAGTGATATTTGACCCAGAACTTCGCGCCGGCGGCATTCACCCACATGTAAGTGTGCGAACCATAGCCGTTCATGTGCCGCCAGGTGCGCGGCAAGCCGCGCTCCCCCATCAGGTAGGTGACTTGATGCGCGCTCTCGGGATTGTTGGTCCAGAAATCCCATTGCATGTGGTTGTCGCGCAAGCCGGAGTCCGGCAACCGCTTCTGGCTGCGGATGAAGTGCGGGAACTTCATCGGATCGCGCACGAAGAAGACCGGCGTGTTGTTGCCGACGAGATCGTAATTGCCTTCGCTGGTGTAGAACTTGAGAGAAAAACCGCGCACGTCGCGCCAGGTGTCCGGGCTGCCCTGCTCGCCTGCGACAGTGGAGAAGCGGGCCAGCATCTCGGTCCTGGCACCCGTCTGGAACAGCGCCGCCTTGGTATAGGCGGAGACATCCTCGGTGGTCTCCAACACGCCGAAGGCACCCGATCCCTTGGCGTGCGGCTGGCGCTCGGGCACTTTCTCGCGATTGAAATGCGCCATCTGCTCGAGGAAATGCACATCGTGGAGCAGGAGCGGACCATTCGGGCCGATGGTCAGCGAATTGCGGTCGCTCGGCGCCGGCGCGCCGGTGCTCAGCGTCGAGCCGCTGGGTGCCTTGTTCATGAGCATTCTCCAGATCGTCGGATTGCAGTGCAGCCGTGAAGCGCACCGTTACGGTATTTGAACGGCAGATCGAGTCTTCCATGGAAATCGGCCGGGCTGACGCACGCGGCACCTTGGCATCCTAACGAGCAAAGCGACCGATAACCATCGGCACCCGACTCTAGATCCCTGCCGCAATCAACTATTGCGCCGGAGCCAATTTTGGGGCCACGCGAAGCCGGTAGCACGTTGCCGTGCCCGACTCACGGTGGGCACGGCTTTTTCGCATTGACCCGGATACATTTCAGCCGTAAAGGCTTCGCCGGGCGCCTTTGCCGAAGCGCGCAAGCAGACACCCGCGGAAGGCGCTACTCTTTCGACAAAGAGATCCGCTCACCAGCAACGCCATGGGGACTACACGATGAGCAACGACGCCCGCAAATTCCCGCCCGAGGTATTCCGGCTGTTCGACAAGTACGTGCACGGCCAATTGTCGCGGCGTGATTTCATCGACCGCGCCGGGGCGCTGGCGCTTGCGGGGATGAGCGGTGCGGCAGTACTCGACGCACTGAATCCAAAGTTTGCGCAGGCGCAGCAGATCGCACCGTCGGATCCGCGAATCCGCGCCGACCACATTGAAATCGCCACGCCCGGCTACGGCAAAATGCGTGGCTATCTGGTGAAACCAGCGAACGTGTCGAAGAAACTGCCGGCCGTCCTGGTCGTGCACGAGAACCGGGGCCTGAACCCGCATATCGAGGACATCGCCAGACGGATCGCGCTCGACGGCTTCATCGCCTTCGCGCCCGACGCGCTGTTCCCGCTTGGCGGTTATCCGGGCGATGAGGACAAGGCCCGGGAACTGTTCCAGCAGCTGGATCAAGCAAAAACCCGCGAGGATTTCCTTGCCGCGGCCAGATATCTGCAGAGTGCGGACCAGACCAATGGAAAGGTCGGCGCGGTCGGCTTCTGCTACGGCGGCGGGATTGCCAATTTTCTCGCGACGCAGCTCCCCGACCTGGATGCGGCCGTTCCCTTCTATGGGAATGCACCCGCGCTGGCCGACGTCCCCAACATCAAAGCCGCCCTGCTGCTTCAGTTCGCGGCGACGGATGAACGCATAAACGCCGCGTGGCCGG
>JBDHQY010000266.1:0-4487 GCA_039807315.1 Steroidobacter sp.
TCATCGAGGACGACGTGTATGCCGAGCTCTACTTCGGCACGCACCGCCCGGCACCGGCGAAGGCGTTCGATCGCAAGGGGCTGGTGATGCACTGCTCGTCGTTCTCGAAATGCCTGGCGCCCGGCTATCGCGTCGGCTGGGTTGCGGCCGGGCGCTTCGCGCAGCGGATCGAGCGTCTGAAGCTCATGACGACCTTGTCGGCGGCGATTCCTTCGCAGGAAGCGCTGGCGGAGTACCTGGATCAGGGCGGTTACGACCGGCATCTGCGCAAGCTGCGTCAGAATCTTGCCGCGCAGCGGGAGATCGCGTTGCGCGCCATCGCACGCTACTTCCCTGGCGGCACCCGCGTGACGCGCCCGGAGGGCGGCTACTTTCTCTGGATCGAGCTGCCGCGTCAGATCGACGCATTGCAGCTGCAGCACCTGTCGCTATCGCAGCGGATCAGCCTGGCCCCGGGCCAGCTGTTCTCCGTCGACCGCGGCTTCACCAACTGCGTGCGCATCAACTACGGCCATCCGGACAGCCGCTTCGAAGGCGCGCTGAGGACAGTCGGACGGCTGGCGGCAACGCTGCTGTAGCGTCCGCTCACACCCGCACGTAGCGATTGACGCCATCGGCATCTTTGCCGCGCTCGACCCGGCCGGCATGGACCAGATATTCCAGGTGCGCGAGCGCTTCGCCGAGCGCCAGGTACAAGTGCATACCCTTGAGCTCGCGGCGGAACATGACCGGAAAAGTCTCGACGGCCGTTTTCGGCGATGTGCAAGCGCTCGCAAGCTTGTCCAGCTGTTCCTCGTGGTGCTGCATCAGATCGTCCACGCGCTGGTGCAGGCCGCGAAACGGCAGACCGTGCGACGGCAGCACCAGCGTGTCGGCGGGCAGATCGCGCAATCGCCGCAGCGACGACAGGAACGATTGCAGCGGATTCGGATCCGTGCCGCGCCAGGTGAAGCTGATGTTGGAGGAAATGGTCGGCAACACCTGATCGCCGCTGATAAGCAGCTCGTGCCGCGCATCGAACAGGCACAGGTGTCCCTCGGCATGACCATTGGTTTCCAGCGCCACCCAGTCGTTGCGGCCCCACTGCAGGACCTCTCCATCGGCGACATGACGCGCCACTTCGGGCAGACCGCTGGCGAGCCGCGCGAAGCGGGCGGGCGAGACCATGCCTCTCACCATCGACAAGTCGGTCACGCCATTGGTGCGGAAGAAGACCTCGGCCTCGTCGCCGGCGGAAACGACCTTGCCGCCGAGCAGCAGCCGTGCCTGCTCGTGCGTGCGCTTCGACATGAGCACCGGCACCGCAAAGCGCTGCTGCAGCCAGCTCGCCAGGCCGATGTGGTCAGGATGGATGTGCGTAATGAAAATGGCGCGCAACGGCTTGTGCGTCAGCACTTCCTCGTCAATGAGCAGCCAGGCGTCCTTGCCGATCTCCGACGCCATGCCGGTATCGACCAGCACGCAACCGTCGCCGCTGTCGAGCAACCACACATTGATGTGGTCCAGATCGATCGGCAGCGGCACGCGCCCCCAGTCGACACCGGGCGCCAGCGGCACGGTCTTGCCCGGCTGCGGCGCAGGCGTATCGACGAACCGCAGGCGCCGCGGCTGCGATGGATACGCCTCGCCTTCGGCGGTGACAACGTCGATGGGCGCTTTTGCGCCCCTGGGATCGGAAACGGCGGACTGGGTCATCGAGGATTCTCTGCCGGCACCCCGCCCTCGGAGATTTCGAGAGGCCTGGATCTCGACCTTGGAAGCGACCTGTGCGGTGCTTCCCGGGCCTGCGGCTACAGCGCGGGCGCGGCTGGCGCGTATCATGCGGCCTGGCTTCGAAAAGGTGAAATTCCATCATGCGGCACGCCCAGTCCCCATGCCTGGTGCTCCTGGCAATCCTGACAACGGTGTCGTTCGCCGGTCCGGCGCTGGCGAAAACGCCCGACAGGACCGAGAAAGCCATCGTCGCCTACGTCAAATCGCAGCAGCAGCCGGCCGTGGCGCTGCTGGAGAAGACGGTCGACATCAACAGCGGCACCATGAATTTCGCGGGCGTGCGCCAGGTCGGCGAAATATTCGCGCCGCAGTTCGCCGCGCTCGGTTTCGAGACCCGCTGGGTCGACGGCAAACCCTTCGGCCGCGCCGGCCACCTGGTGGCGGAGCGCAAGGGCAAGGGCAAGCACATCCTGCTGATCGGCCATCTCGACACGGTGTTCGAGCCCGACAGCCCGTTCCAGCGCGCCGAGCGCGTCGACGCCAACATACTGCGCGGCCCCGGCACCGCCGACATGAAAGGCGGCATCGTGGTCGCGCTGACCGCGCTCGGCGCCTTGAAGAAGGTCAATGCGCTCGACGACCTGAGCATCACCGTGGTCCTGCATGGCGACGAGGAAGATTCCGGCGCACCGCTCGCCCTGGCGCGCGCAACGTTGATCGAGGCCGCGAAGGCCGCCGACATCGCCATTGGTCTGGAAAACGCAGCCGACGATCCCGCCACCGCCGTCAC
The DNA here is from genome assembly GCA_039807315.1 of Steroidobacter sp. Taxonomy (GTDB): domain Bacteria; phylum Pseudomonadota; class Gammaproteobacteria; order Steroidobacterales; family Steroidobacteraceae; genus Steroidobacter. The sequence continues at coordinate 2,504 of JBDHQY010000266.1, forward strand.
CGCGCGCCGCAGCTCCGGGCGCTGGCAGATCAAGGTGAGCGCCAGGAGCTCGCACTCCTCGCAGATCTTCACCGACGAAGTCGGCGCGGGCGCGATCTACGAGCTGTCGCGCATCCTCAACAGCTTCTACAACGAGCTGCGCGGCGAGGAATACCTGACGTTCAACCCCGGCCTGGTCGTCGGCAGCGCACAGGTCGAGTACGTTCCCGAGCCGCTGCAGGCCAAGGCGTCCGGCAAGGACAACATCGTCGCCCCGGTCGCCATCGCCTCCGGCGACCTGCGCGCGATCACCCAGCAGCAGATCGACCAGACCCAGGAGCGCATGCGCAAGATCGTCGCCGCGCATCTGCCGCAGACCCAGGCGGAAATCACCTTCGACGACAGCTATCCGCCGATGTCGCCGACCGAAGGCAACCAACGCCTGCTGGGCCTGTACGACGCGGTCAGCCGCGATCTGGGCTTCGGCCCGGTGACCGCCGTGAATCCCCGCCGCGCCGGCGCTGCCGATGTTTCATTCGCAGCCGACCACGTCGAAATGGCCATCGACGGCCTCGGCCTGCTCGGCGGCGGCTCGCACACGCCGGATGAGTTCGCCGATCTGCGCACGCTGCAGATCCAAGCGCAGCGGCTGGGCGTGTTGTTGTATCGGTTGGGGCGCTAGGGACACTCAAGATTCATTCGACGCCCCGCCGGAGCCAGCGTCCTCACCCGATCGCCTGCTCTCCCGCGTGCATCCGCTCCGGCTCCGCCGCCAGCTGCATCGGTCGATTCGACGGCAGCAGGTCCATCACCCGCTCACCGCTGCGCAGCATGAAGCTGTTGCCTTCCCGCTGCTTGGCAAGCTTCTTCACATGCACCAGCAGGTGTGCGATCGCATCCCCGCTGGTCGCACCGACGGTGCTCGAATCCAGCGCCGCAACCGAAAGCGTCAACAGCGGGAAATTGCGCACACTGCCGCTGCGATCCGCAGCCGTGATGTAACCGGCGGCGGCGCTGTCCGGTGAATAGAATCCCGCGACGCCCGCGGAGAACTGCTCCACCACTTTCACGATGCGCTCGCGCCAATCGGCGCTGCGCAGCACGACCACGAAATCGTCGCCACCGATATGGCCGACGAAATCCAGCCGCGCCGAGAACGCGCTCTTGAGCAGTTTTGACAGGTGCAAGATCACCTGATCGCCCTGTGCGTAGCCGAAGACATCGTTGTAGGGCTTGAAAGAATCCAGGTCGAAGTACGCGACCACGAAACGCCGCTGCGCCTCGATCAGCCGATCGACGCAGTTGCGCACCGCGCCGTTGCCCGGCAACAGCGTCAGCGGATTGCAGTGTTTCGCCGCCTGCAACTGCTGCTCGGTGATGAGCCGCAGCAGATCGATGGTCTGTCCCAGGCCGTAATACAGCCCATCGCGGGTGATCACGAATTCCTCGGTGAGCCGCAGCTTGCCTTTGCGCGTGATCAGGCGGCTGACCTGCTCCAGCCGCAGCTGGCCGTCGATCAGCAGCGTCGGCGACTCCATCACCGCGGACACCGGCCTCTTGTTGTAGATCTCCGGGTGCAGCGGCTTCGCCAGCAGCGCGAACAGTTCGTTGCGGCGGACCACGCCGAGCGGACGGCTGTCGCGAACCACGGCCAACGTCAGTATCTCGGGCGACTGGCGGAACAGGTCGGCGACGTCGGTCACACGCATGTCCGGCGGCACCGGCGGCACGTGCATCGCGATATGGTCGGCGCACAGCGTATCGTTCAGCACGCTTGCGCGATCCAGCGATTCGATCTGCTGCAGCTCGGCCAGCGGCGCGGCGCTGGGACGCCCGAAGAGATGGCCCTGCAGCCGGTCCACGCCCAGATCCACCAGTTCGCGGCATTCGCGCTCGGTCTCGACGCCTTCGGCAATCACGCGGCAGCCCATCGCCCGACCCATGTCGAGCATGGAGCGCACGAACTCGAGCTTGGTGCTGTCGGCGTCGATGCCGCTGACGAAGT
>JBDHQY010000267.1:0-4435 GCA_039807315.1 Steroidobacter sp.
CTGGTCGGCACGCAGATGCTGACCAAGGGCCATAACTTTCCCAACGTGACGCTGGTGGTGGTGCTGAATGCCGATCAGGGGCTGTTCAGCACCGACTTTCGCGCCGGCGAGCGGCTGGCGCAGACCATCGTGCAGGTGGCCGGCCGCGCCGGGCGCGCCGAGCAGCCCGGCGAAGTGCTGATCCAGACCGAGTATCCGCAGCATCCGCTGCTCTCTCTCTTGCTCGGCGGCGGGTATGAAGCGTTTGCAAAAGGAGCGCTCACGGAGCGGGAACAGGCCGGCTGGCCACCGTACACACGCATCGCATTGCTGCGGGCCGAAGCTGCACAACCGAGCGAGCCCATGCGCTTTCTGCGCGCTGCCGTGTCAGCAGCGCACGACGATCCGGTGCGCGGCGTGCGACTCTTGGGGCCAGCGCCCGCACCAATGGAACGGCGCGCCGGGCGATACAGAGCGCAGCTGTTGCTGCAAGCAGCGACGCATGGCCCGCTGCAGCGGCTGCTCAGCACCTGGATACCACGACTGGAGAATCTGCCCGAGGCGCGGCGCGTGCGCTGGTCCATCGACGTGGACCCGGCCGAATTGTTCTGAAGCGCGGCCGCTGGCTGGAGCCGAATCCGTTCCGGCCGTGACGGAAACCGTACCGCCTGTATGGCCTGCACGGCTCGCGCTGCTAGACTCTCCCTCCCTCTTCGACCGACCGTTTTCCGCTTGAAATACCAGATCGAACAGCTCCTGCAGGCCGCCCTGGACACCTTGCCGCCGGAAATCCTGCCGGCCGATATCGCACGACCCAGCATCAGTGTCGAGCGCACGCGCGACCCCGCACATGGCGATTTCGCCACCAATCTCGCGATGCAGCTGGCCAAGCCCGCACGGCGCAATCCACGGCAGCTGGCGCAGGCGCTACTCGATGCGCTGCCGGCCAGCGAGCTGATCGGCAAGGCCGAGATCGCCGGTCCCGGCTTCATCAATTTCCACCTGACCACGGTGGCCTATCAGCGCGAGCTGTCGCGCATCTTCGACTTCGGGCCGGCTTACGGCTACAGCACGGCCGGCGCGGGCGAGCGCACCGTGGTCGAATTCGTCTCGGCCAATCCCACCGGCCCGCTGCACGTCGGCCACGGCCGGCAGGCAGCGCTGGGCGATACGCTGACCTCGCTGCTGCAGTCGCAGGGCCACGAGGTCAGCCGCGAGTTCTACTACAACGACGCCGGCGTGCAGATCCGGAATCTGGCGCTTTCCGTACAGGCGCGCGCGCGTGGCATCAAGCCGGGTGACGCGGGCTGGCCCGAAGCTGCGTACAACGGCGACTACATCCAGGACATCGCCGACGAATTCCTGGCCAGGAACACCGTGCACGCGCTCGACGGCGAACCGGTCAAGGCCAACGGCAAACCCGACGATCTGGAAGCCATCCGCAAATTCGCGGTCGCCTACCTGCGCCGCGAGCAGGACATCGACCTGCAGAAGTTCGGTGTGCGCTTCGACGTGTACTACCTGGAATCCAGCCTCTACACGCAGGGCAAGGTCGAAGCGACGGTGCAGCGGCTGATCGCCAGCGGCAAGACCTACGAGAGCGACGGCGCGCTGTGGCTGCGCACCACCGAGTACGGCGACGACAAGGACCGGGTCATGCGCAAGTCGGACGGCACGTTCACCTACTTCGTGCCGGACGTCGCCTATCACGTGACCAAGTGGGAACGCGGCTTCCGCAAGGCCATCAACGTGCAGGGCACGGACCATCACGGCACCATCGCACGCGTACGCGCCGGCTTGCAGGCGCTGGATATCGGCATTCCGCAGGGCTATCCCGATTACATCCTGCACAAGATGGTGCGGGTGATGCGTGGCGGCGAGGAAGTGAAGATCTCCAAGCGCGCCGGCTCGTATGTCACGGTGCGCGACCTGATCGAGTGGGTCGGGCGGGACGCCGTGCGCTTCTTCCTGGCATCGCGCAAGGCGGATTCGGAGTTCGTCTTCGACATCGATCTGGCATTGGCGCAAAACGAAGAGAATCCGGTGTACTACGTGCAATACGCGCATGCCCGCGTCTGCAGCGTGTTCCGCCAACTGCAGGAAAAGGGCTACACGTACGAGCGCGACATCGGCGAAGCGCATGTCGCGTTGCTCACCGAACCGCACGAGAAAGCGCTGATCCGGCGCCTGACTTACTTCCCCGAGCTGCTGGAAGCTGCAGCTCGAGCGCTGGAGCCGCATCAGCTCGCTCACTACCTGCGCGAGCTCGCCGGTGATTTCCATACTTACTACAACGCGCATACGTTCATCGTCGAAGACGACAACCTGCGCAACGCGCGGCTGAATCTGGTCGCCGCAACGCGGCAGGTGATTCAGAACGGCCTGAAGCTGCTCGGCGTGTCGGCGCCGGAGAAGATGTGATGATGGAATCCGGCTCGCGGCGACCCGAGCGCTCGTTGCCGCAGGCGGCACCGTCGTCTGCAGGTATCTGCAGGTACCCAATGAACGCCAGACCCGTGCAATTCCACAACCAGGCCCGCCGGGCCTGATGCTGCGCCCGACCCATGGCTCGCGATTACAAAAACGTCAAACGCCGCAGCGGCGGCAGTTCAGGGCTATCGGGCGTCGCCGGCTTCGTGCTCGGTCTGGCGTTCGGACTGGCCGTGGCGATGGCGGTGTATCTCTACGATCGTCGCCCGGCGGCGCGCGTGGCGCAGCAAACGCCAGCAGCCCCCATAACCCCCGACGAAGCCGCCACCAGCAAGCCGGCACCCGCCTCGCAGGACTCGGAGACGCAGTTCGATTTCTACGAAATGCTGCCGAAGTTCGAAGTGGTGATCCCGGAGAAGGACGGCGCGACGCCGCGCCCTTCGGCCAGCAGCACCACGGTGCAGAAGCCGGGCGCCTACGTGCTGCAGGCCGGCTCGTTCCGCAATCTCGCCGACGCCGACCGGGTGCGCGCGCTGATCGCCCTGCAAGGTGTCGAGTCCAAGATTCAGAAGGTCACGGTCGACACCGATACCTGGCACCGCGTGCGCATCGGCCCGATCACCAACCTGCAGAAGCTGGAAGAGACGCGCAGCAAGCTGCGGCAGGCGCAGATCGAGGCGCTGGTCATACGCGTCGGCGAATGAAAGCGGTGCAAAGCCCGTTCACTCGAGCGCTTGTGAGCTTGTGCTACAGCGCCACCAGACGACGGCGCTGAGCAGCGGATATGGATCGGCAATTGCGGCTGCAGTGAAGCCGCGAACTCGCAGAACGTACGGCCGCCGAAGCCCCCGGGATCGGCCTGCGTGCAGGTGTGCCGCCCTCAATCCTCCGCCAGCTGCCTGAAATCCACTCCTAGCGAGCGCAGCTTGCGATACAGGTGCGTGCGCTCCATGCCCACCCGCTTCGCCAATTGCCCGACCTTGCCATTGCAGAGAATCAGCTGCTGCTGCAGGTAGGCGCGCTCGAAATGCTCGCGCGCTTCGCGCAGCGGCAGGGCCAGCAGGTCCTGCTTGACCAGCGGCTCGGTGCTCGGCGCCTGCGATGCCAGCTCGCGCTCGATCTCGTCGAGCTTGATTTCCTCCTCGCCGCCGAGGATCAGCAAGCGCTGCACCAGGTTCTTGAGTTCGCGGATATTGCCCGGCCACGGATAATTGCGCAGACGGTTCTGGGCCGCGACGCCGAAGCGGCGGAACGGCAGCCGCTCCTCGTCGACGAGGCGGTCGACGTAGTAACGCAGCAGGTCGGGCACGTCCTGCGAGTATTCGCGCAGCGGCGGCACGTTGAGCGTGATCACGTTCAGGCGCGACAGCAGTTCCATGCGCACGCTGGAATCGCTTTCCGTGTTCAGCAATCGCGCCGTCGCCGAAGCGATGACGCGCAGATTGAGCTTGACCGGCGTCGCACCGCCGACGCGGGTGATCGTTTGAGTTTCGAGCGCGGCAACCAGCAACCCCTGAGCGCGCGGCGGCAGGTCTTCCAGGCCGTTGACGAACAGCACCCCGCCCGCGGCCTGCTCGAGCAAGCCGGCGTGCACCCCGTTCGCGTCTTCGGTGCCATGCAGCGCGGCAGCGGCACCATCGTCCGTCATGCCCGTCGCCACCAGCTGCACGAACGGACCGGCCGAGCGCGCGCTGATGGAGTGAATATAACGAGCGAAGGCCTCGCGACCGGTACCCGGCTCACCGACGATGAGCACCGGAGTTTCATGGGGCGCGATCTGCTGAACCTGCTCGCGCAGCGCCAGCATGGCGCGGCTCTTGCCGACCGGAGCGATCAAGGCCGGCACCAGCGTGCGATTGGTCTGGCGCTTGTTGCGACCCGAATCGAGCGCCCGCTCCACCGTGCGCAGCAGCTTGGCCAGCGACAGCGGTTTCTCGACGAAATCGAATGCGCCCAGGCGCGTCGCTTCCACGGCGGTTTCGACTGTGCCGTGACCCGACATCATCACCACCGGACAGCTCGATCC
>JBDHQY010000268.1:0-4426 GCA_039807315.1 Steroidobacter sp.
CGAACCGCGACTTATCCCTTCACGAGCCATAGCAACCGCAGTGCGCGAGCGGTTCGTGGGGATCGTCAACCAACCGGGAGTGTCTCGAAAGTGTCCAACGATTCTGTCTTTGCGTGGGAGAACTCTCCTTCACGCAGTCTGCTGGCATCGGCCATTGGTGTTGCTGTCGCTACCGCTGTCGCGCTGCCTGTCAGCCAGGCAGACGCCGCCGAATCGACCGGGCCGGAACGCCAACTCGGCAAGATCTCCGTCAATGCGGATGAGGAGCCCGGCTACAAATCCGATGCCGCCGAGTCGCCCAAGTACACCGCGCCGCTGCTCGACACCCCCCGTTCCGTCACTGTCATCACGCAGGATGTCCTGCGCAGCACCGCGTCCACCTCGCTGGTGGAAGCGCTGCGCACGACGCCTGGCATCACCCTCGGTGCCGGCGAAGGCGGCAATCCGGTGGGCGATCGTCCGTTCCTGCGCGGTTTCGACTCCCAGAGCAGCACCTATGTCGACGGCATGCGCGACATCGGTGCGCAGTCGCGCGAAGTCTTCAATCTCGAAGCCATCGAAGTCGCCAAAGGACCGGGCGGTGCGTACGACGGGCGCGGCGCCGCGGGCGGCACGCTCAATCTCGTCAGCAAGACGCCGCGCCTGGGGAATTTTCTTGGCGGTACGCTCGGCGGCGGCACGGACAGCTACAAGCGTGCCACTGTCGACGGCAACATGGCTTTCGGCGACAGCTCGGCGTTCCGCTTGAACGCGGTGTATCACGATGCCGACGTGGCGGGTCGCGACGAGGTTTACAACGAGCGCTGGGGCGTGGCGCCTTCGCTGGCCTTCGGCCTGGGCAGCGATACCACGGCGACGTTGAGCTACTACCATTTGCAAAGCGACAATCTGCCGGACACCGGCATTCCCTACAGCAATCCCGCCTTCCGTGCCCGGCCTGACGCGCCGGCGCGAGTGCTCGGTGTCGGCAACGGCAGCCCTCTGGACGTGGATATGGACACGTTCTATGGCCTGACCAATCGCGACTTCTACAAGGATCGGTCCGACATCGCGACGGTTCGCATCGAGCACAAGCTCAGCGACGCGCTGCGGATCAGAAACTCCACTCGCTACAGCCAGTCGCATCAGGACTACATCTGGACGCAGCCTGACGACAGCAAGGGCAATATCTATTACGGCCAGGTGTGGCGTCGTATCAATTCGCGCGTGAGCACCGTCGATACCATCGCCAACCAGACCGATCTGTTCGGCGAATTCGTCACGGGCGCGCTGCGGCACAGCTTCTCGGCAGGTATCGAACTGTCCAAGGAGAAGGGCGAGAACGACAACTACGCGGTGGCCACCGGCAGCGGCGATATCCTCACCGGGACGCCCGCCGCGCCGAACCCGAACTGGAGCTGTGGCGCAAACGTCGGCGCTCCCGGCGGCTACAACTGTACGGATCTGTTCAATCCCAACCCGCACGATCCGTGGAACGGCACGATCACGCGCAACCACAATCCGAGCAACCAGCAGACCACCACTCGCTCGGCTTACTTCTTCGACACCCTGGAGTTCTCGCCGCAGTGGCTGTTCAACGTCGGTGCGCGCGTGGACGGCTACAACACTGAATTGATCAGCGCCATCAACCGCACCGTCGGCAATGCTGCTTACGGCACGCGTACCACGCTCAAGCGCGACGACACCCTGTTCAACTATCAGGCGGGCCTGGTGTTCAAGCCGCTGACCAACGGCAGTGTCTACCTCTCGTATGCGACATCCTCGACGCCGCTGAACGCGACGCTGGGGCAGGGCAGCGAGTCGCAGTCGCTGACGGCGACGACCAAGGATCTGTCGCCCGAGAAGAACCGCTCGATCGAGCTGGGCACCAAGTGGGACCTGCTGGATGCGAAGCTGTCGCTCACCGGTGCGATCTTCCGCACCGAGACCACCAATGCGCGCATCACCATGGCCGACGGTACGATCCAGATGGCGGGCGAGAAGCGGATCCAGGGCGTGGAGCTGGGCTTCGCCGGCAACATCACCGAGGCGTGGCAGATCTTCGGCGGCTACACCTTGCTCGACAGCGAGTTGGTGAATGCCGGCGGCTCGGGCGCGAACTTCGGCCTGGCCAACGGCGACAGCTTCCCGAATACGCCGAAGAACAGCGCCAGCTTGTGGACCACCTACCGCGTGTTGCCGAAGCTGACCGTCGGCGGCGGTGCGTCCTACATGGACAAGGTCTGGGGAAGCGAGGCGAGCAACAAGTGGATACCCTCCTACGTGCGCGTCGACGCGACTGCCACGTATGAGTTCAGCCCCGCCTATTCGCTGCAGCTGAATGTGCAGAACCTGACCGACGAGCGTTATTTCGACAAGGCCTATCCGACGCACTATGCGAGTGTTGCGCCGGGCCGTTCGGCGACGGCGACGCTCAATGTGCGTTTCTAGGATGCGATGACCGTCCTGTCGATCACCACGGAGCAACTGCGGGCCGTGTTCTCCGGGCCTCCGGAGAACGCAGCGCCGTGGTTGCAGTTGGCTGCGGAGCAAGGGTTGCCCGAAGCGCAGACGCGCTTCGGGCAATTGCTGTTGGAGGGGCGGGGCGTCGAACGCGATCCGCAGGAAGCGGTCCGATGGTTCACTCGTGCGGCGCGAGCGGAGCACCCGATGGCCATGAACATGCTGGGCCGCTGCTACGAGCTGGGGTGGGGTATCGCCGTAGATCCTATCGTCGCCGTGTACTGGTACCGGCTGGCGGCGCTCGCCGGCAGCGATTGGGGCATGTACAACTACGCCACCGCATTGATGCTGGGCAAAGGCGTCGATGCCAATCGCGCCGAAGCCTTTGCGTGGTTCCGCAAAGCCGCCGGGCTCGGCCACGCCAAGGCGATCAATATCGTCGGCGGCTTCTACGAGGATGGCTGGGAAGTTCAGCGCGATCCGGAGGTCGCGTTCGATCACTACCGTCGCGCCGCGGAGGGTGGCGATTTCCGCGGTCAGTTCAATTACGCGCGCCTGCTTGCGGACAGAAACGAGACAGGCGCGTCTGTCCAATGGCTGCAGCGCGCCTGGCAAACCAGCACGGCGGCCTTTCGCGAGAAGATGCTTGGCTTCCTGGCGAGCTCACCGCACGAACCCTTGCGGGATCTCGGAACGCGACTGACTGCCAGCCAGTCCAGTGTGGGACCGCTCTGAGATCATCTCGATCCAGACCGATCGGTCGTTCACTAGGGCACCGCAGAGCTGCCCGTCCCCACCTGATGGTTCCGTCGTCGCAGCGCTTGCCGGTAGCTCCAAGCAGGGCGATACCCGCCGTAGCGGCGCATCTCGGTCTCTACCCATTGGTCAATTTCAAGGATGCTTGCACGCAAGCAGCGCCAATATCAGGTCTTTGCTTCAGGCCCCGCCAATTTCGTTAGCGATCTGGAATCAAGAAACGAGTTAATGATTCATCAAGAAAATATCGGGAATCAGCCGATGATTTGACAAAGATTCGACATGACCACGCTCACGATATTCGTGGACCGGAAATAGTTGCAGCAGCGGCATGTGTGGATGAGACGGCGCAACGAGTCATGCGGCGTCAACGCTTGAGTGCAAGCAGTACGACTCCGAGGCCGATCGAGCCGATGCCCAACCAGTCCCGGGGTGAGGGTCGCTCGGCGAGGAATATCGTGGCGAATATGGCAACCAGCACGACGCTGAGCTTGTCGACCGGTGCGACTTTGGAGACTGCGCCGAGCTGCAACGCCCGGAAATAGCAAAGCCACGATGCGCCGGTGGCGAATGCGGACAGGGCGAGGTAGAACCAGGTTCTGGTCCGCAAGGACAGAGGATTCGTCCACTGGCCCGTCACCGTCACGAGCACGACGAGCATCAGCAGAATGATGAACGCACGAACCAGGGTGGCGACATCGGCCGGTATGTCCTGCACGCCGAGTTTGCCAAAGATTGCCGTCAATGCTGCAAACGTGGCGGAAAGCAGTGCCCACTGTAGCCAGGTCCAGGATGTGGTCATCGCAGCAGCGTGGAATCTCTGGTTTCAGGGACTGCGGGCGCAGCTCAACATCGAAAATCTGCTCGACAAGCAGTACTACGCAAACGCGCACAGCAATAACAACATTACGCCTGGTTCGCCATTGGCCGTACGCGTTGGGTTGACGGCAAGCTTCTGAAAATTGCGACCGCAGTACGTTCGCGCGCCATCAGAAAGATCTGATGGCGTGCGAACTGCCCTCGGCTCCTCGCCAGGCTTCTCCAAGTGAATGTGGCCTAGGCTCGTAGGTGCTGCCGGAAGAAGCTGATCGTGCGCTGCCAGGCGAGCGCGGCAGCTTCCTTGTCGAAGCGCGGCGTGGTGTCGTTGTTGAAGCCGTGTTGTGTTCCCGGATACGTGAACGCCTGGTAGTCGACCTTGGCAGCCTTCAGGGCCGGTTCGTACGCCGGC
>JBDHQY010000269.1:0-4424 GCA_039807315.1 Steroidobacter sp.
TGAGCGCCGAGTACGACGACACCGAGCTGGCCAAGGAAGCCGACGAGAAGATCCGCACCTTCCAGGCCGACGCCGCTCGCCAGGCCGGCGTGTTCCATCACCTGATCACGCTGCCGACCTATCACACCGCCGCCCTGTCGACCCACGAGCTGGCCAAGGGCTACTTCGGCGAGCTGGGCATGCTGGCCTATGTGGCCGGCGTGCAGCGCAAGGAAATTCGCGAGGGCGTCGCCTGCGTCAAGCACCAGGCCATGGCGGGTTCCGACATTGGCGACGATCACAAGGAAATGTTCTCCGGCGACAACGCCCTGAAGGCCGGCGACCAGTCGAAGAACACCATGAACCAGTTCTAAGGACCGGACTGAAGCAGAAACCCGCGCTTGTGCGCGGGTTTCTTCCAGGCGCGTACTTGCGCCGCAAGGCGACTCCCTGAAGAGGTGAATGACATGAGCGACGAGCGTATTTCACAGGGCGGTTTGCAGATCTCCAAGGTGCTCCACGACCTGGTCGCCAACGAGATCGCCCCCGGTTCGGGCATCGAACCGGCCGCCTTCTGGACTGCGTTCGAGCAGGTTGCCGTTGAACTGTCACCCCGGAACCAGGCCCTGCTGGCCAAGCGCCAGGAATTGCAGGCCAGGATCGACGCCTGGCACCGCGCCAACCCCGGCTTCGACCGCGCTGCCTACAAGGCCTTCCTGACGGAAATCGGCTACCTGGTACCGGAAGGCCCGGACTTCCGGATCAGTACCGCCAACGTGGACGAAGAACTGGCGGTGCTGGCCGGCCCGCAGCTGGTGGTACCGGTGCGCAATGCCCGTTATGCCCTGAACGCCGCCAATGCTCGCTGGGGTTCGCTGTACGACGCGCTCTACGGCTTCGACGTGATTTCCGAAGCGGACGGCGCGGAAAAGGGCAGGGACTACAACCCGGTGCGCGGCGCCAAAGTGATTGCCTTTGCCCGCAACTTCCTCAACGAAACGTTCCCGCTGGCCGCAGGCTCGCATGTCGATGCCAGAGCGTACGTCGTCGAAGGTGGCCGATTCGTGGTCACGCTCAAGGGCGGCGAGAAGGTTGGCCTGGCCAAACCCGAGCAGTTCGTGGGCTACAGCGGCGACGCTGCCGCCCCCACGGGCCTGCTGCTCAAGAACAACGGTCTGCACGTGGAAATCCAGATCGACGCCAGCCACCCGATCGGCAGGGATGACGGCGCCCATGTGAAGGATCTGCTGCTGGAAGCCGCCGTCACCACCATCCAGGATCTGGAAGACTCCGTCGCCGCCGTGGATGCCGCAGAAAAGGTCGAGGGCTACCGCAACTGGCTGGGCCTGATGCTGGGCACGCTGCAGGAAACCTTCGAGAAAGGCGGCCGGCCGCTCACCCGCCGCATGAGTGCCGACCGCGCCTACAAGAATCCGCAGGGTCAGGCCTTCACGCTGCATGGCCGCTCCATGATGCTGTTGCGCAATGTCGGCCACCTGATGACCAATCCTGCGGTGCTGGTGCGCGGCGAGGCAGTGTTCGAAGGCATCATGGATGCCCTGATGACCGCCTTCATCGCCAAGCGCGCGCTGACCGACAAGGCCGGCGTGAAACTGCTGAACTCGCGTGCCGGCTCCACCTATATCGTGAAGCCCAAGATGCACGGTCCGGAAGAAGTGGCGTTCGCGGTCGAGCTGTTCGCCGCTGCCGAAAAGGCCGTGGGCCTGCCGCCGAACACGCTGAAGATCGGCATCATGGACGAAGAGCGGCGCACCTCCGTGAATCTGAAGGAGTGCATCCGCCAGGCCAGCGAACGAACCATCTTCATCAACACCGGTTTCATGGACCGCACCGGTGACGAAATCCATACCTCCATGGAAGCCGGTCCCATGGTGCGCAAGGAAGACATAAAGAAGCAGCAGTGGATCGCTGCCTACGAGCGGCGCAACGTGTCCATCGGTCTGGCCTGCGGCCTGCAGGGCCGGGCGCAGATCGGCAAGGGCATGTGGCCCAAGCCCGATGCCATGCAGGAAATGCTGGCCACCAAGCAGGCCCACCCGAATGCCGGCGCCAATTGCGCCTGGGTGCCGAGCCCGACGGGCGCCACGTTGCACGCGTTGCACTACCACAAGGTGAACGTGCAGGCGCGTCAGGACGAACTGAAGGCGCTCGACACCGATCCGGTGGACAGCGTGCTCAATCCGCCGCTGGCGTCCGACACCCGTTGGAGCGACGCCGAGAAGCAGGCCGAGTTGGAGAACAACTGCCAGGGCATCCTGGGTTACGTAGTGCGCTGGGTGGATCTCGGCGTGGGCTGCTCCAAGGTGCCGGACATCAACAACGTCGGCCTCATGGAAGACCGCGCCACGCTGCGTATTTCCAGCCAGCACATCGCCAACTGGCTGCGCCATGGCGTGGTCAGCCGCGCCCAGGTGGAAGACGTGCTGAAGCGCATGGCCGTGGTGGTGGACAAGCAGAACGCCAGCGATCCGCTCTACACACCCATGGCGCCGGGCTACGACGGTATCGCTTACAGGGCCGCCTGCAGCCTCGTCTTCGAAGGCTGCACGCAGCCCAGTGGCTATACCGAGCCGATCTTGCACGCTGCGCGTTTGAAGCTGAAGGCGGCGTAGATCGGCTGCGGTTGCACCGCAGACCCGAACCGGCACGGGGGTGGCCGAGGGCGGTAAACTGGGCCGGCAATGCCCAAGTCAATCACGCCGCGACGCACGGTCGTCGAGAGTCTCGCCACCCAGCCTCGTACTCGCCCCGAGCCGTCATGGCCCTCGGACGGCGTGACATTCGACGCCAACTGTAAGTTGTGTCCGCGTCTGGCGCGTTTCCTGGCGCAAGGGCTCGAGGAATATCCGCACTACTACAGCCGGCCGGTGCCGCCGTTCGGCGATCCCGAGGCACGCCTGATCATCGTCGGCCTGGCGCCCGGCTTCCACGGCGCCAACGCGACGGGGCGGCCGTTCACCGGCGATCACGCGGGACTGCTGTTGTACCGGATGCTGCACCGGTTCGGTTTCGCCAGCCGTCCCGAGTCGCTGTCGAACGACGACGGTCTGCAGCTGATCCGCTGCCGCATCAGCAACCCGGTCAAGTGCGTGCCGCCGCAGAACAAGCCCACGCCGCAGGAAATCGCCACCTGCAACCGTTACCTGGCGGCGGAGCTCAAGACCTTGCCGCCGCGTTCGGTACTGCTGGCGCTGGGCTCGATCGGTCACGCCGCGCTGTTGAGAACGCTCGGCTTGAAGCTCGCGGACTATCGATTCGCGCACGCCGCCGAGCATCCACTGCCAGGCGGTCACACGCTGCTCGACTCATATCACTGCAGTCGCTACAACACGCAGACGCGGCGTCTCACGGAAGAAATGTTCGCCGACATATTCCGTCGCGCTGCCGCCTTGCTGGATGAGCGCTGACGGGCTGCGCCCTGCGCGACTGAGCTCGGCCTGATCCATTGGATTGGCGCGGTCCGGATTGCACGAGAGGCAGGTCCACACGAGCGCTAATCGTCCAATCCACGGCTCGTTCGCACCCTTCGGCTAGAATTCGCTCATGTCCGACTTCGACCCCAAGCGCTTTCTCGCCAACGTCAGTCAGCGGCCCGGCGTGTACCGGATGCTCGCGGCCGACGGCGAGGTGCTGTATGTCGGCAAGGCACGCAATCTCAAGAATCGGCTGACCACGTATTTCGTCGGCAAGGCGCAAAGCGCCAAGACCATGGCGATGGTCTCGCAGATCGCCAGCGTCGAGGTCACCGTCACCGCCTCGGAGACCGAGGCGCTGCTGCTCGAATACAACCTGATCAAGCGCCACAAGCCGCGCTACAACGTCGCGCTGCGCGACGACAAGAGTTTTCCCTACTTATATATATCCACGGATCACGACTATCCGCGCATCAGCTTCTATCGTGGCAGTCGCAGCCGCATGCCGGGCAAGTTCTTCGGACCGTATCCCAACGCCCGCGCTACGCGCGAGACCTTGCTGCTGCTGCAGAAGCTGTTTCTGCTGCGGCCGTGCAGTGACTCATTCTTCTCCAACCGCTCGCGACCTTGCCTGCAGTACCAGATCAAGCGCTGCTCCGGTCCATGCGTCGAGCTGATCGACAAACGGCAGTACGCGCAGGATGTCAGCGACGCCATCAAGGTTCTCGAAGGGCGGGGTGCGGAGCTGCTGGACGACCTGGCGCAGCGCATGGAGCGGGCATCGCAAGTACTCGACTTCGAGCGAGCTGCGCGGCTGCGCGATCAGATCCACGGCATCAAGGCGATTCATTCGACGCAGGCGATGACGCGCAACACCAGTCACGACATCGATGCGGTGGCGCTGGTCTCCCACGGCAGCGATCACTGCGTCTCGATCGTCTTCGTCCGCGGCGGTCGCAATCTCGGCAGCAATAATTTCTTTCCGCGCGCCGGCCTGGCGGAAGCCGGCGA
>JBDHQY010000270.1:0-4410 GCA_039807315.1 Steroidobacter sp.
GAGGGTATTCGAGGGGATACGACTTCTTTATCCCATATCTGCCTATCGTCTTCGATGAGGTTGAGTCCCGTCGGCTCTGCCGTTCTCTTTGTGAGATCTTGCCACCAACCTATTCTTCCGGCAGCACGAGTTGTTCATGTTGCGTGGGGCGCTCGCTGGTCTAGGACCTCGGTGTCATGGTGGATTACCCGGACAGATAGACGGACTCGCTTACGCGAGACATGCCGGACACGCGGCACCTGTCGGGTGAGTGGGGTAGCAGGCCGGCAGGCTTTGATCATGACATTGTCCATCCCTGAATCGCCTAGACGGTCACTAGACCTGCCCGGCATCGCAGTAATCTCTACCTCCGGTGTCGCATATTGCTGGCTCGGGGAATTGTTCGGCGTCGAAAATCATTCATGGACGCTTCGCCTCGAAGTATTCTCATACGATTAATTGCCTCTGCCGTCGCCTGGTAGTGATGACGCTGCATTTCAGGAGATTCGTCCCACATATCCTGAAGTGCTCGCCATGCATTTCTCTCATCGGTGGGTCCAAGACGCCAGTAGTTGATCTCATGCAGAACGCCTGCCTTGTTATGGCGTTCTGCAGCAGCACATTCAAGATGCATGACATGCTGTGGATCGGGAACCGGTGGATTGTGAGCGGGATCGTCTAGTAGAGTTACTGCACTCGGATGCAGCAGAATTCGACAGCCCTTAATGCCACTGCTTTCGGTTGCGTGCGCTCGAACAACGCCATTGCCGAGAAAATGAGCTGCGTGATCTCCCCCGCCGAAAGTAATGTCAGAGCGAAACCGCACGGCTTCAAACGAACCACTTGCTATGCCTATACGTATTGGCACTCCTCTTTGCAGGAGAGATTGCATAAGGTAGATCGCGATCCCAACAGCTTCGTGTAGCAGTGTGGTCGCAATAAATGCGGAGTCGGAGAAGGTGATGGCTGTTGATGCGTGCTTCATCTGGGAGATCTGAAGGGCCCATTTGATTGCACGATGAAACTCAGTGAACGCATGTGTAAGAGGATTGGGGGCTTTGAATACGTCCCCGAATATGACGTCCAATCGATCAGGGTTCCTTAAAGATTGCAGGTCGAGAGGGTGCTTCTCCGTTAGCGCTGCGAATCCAAGAAGGTCGGCGAACATCACAATCTTGCGCTGTGCATGCAAGGTGCTATCGGCTTGTGAAATGCCGCGTTCCATTCGAGTGTCAAATGTAGAAGTATTGACGGCGGGTGCAGGGCTTGGAGGCAAATAGCGCCTCATCGGCGAATTTTTCGGGATTATCAGGATCTGAAGAGAAAGGGTTCGTCTATATCACGCCTATTTACCGGCAGCCTCAAGCAGTTGACACGAGGCGCAAGGGGACCGGATCGCTTTTGATTTCACGTACTGCAACGTTCGGGCCGCGGCGACTCCAGCCTTCCAGCTCGATAACAATGGTTCTTTGACCTGGTGTAGAAGGCCTCAGCTTGCGTGCGAGCAGCGCGCCGAATCTAGCGTCGTGCGTGGACACAAGTAGCTGCCTGCGGTCCTTGGATCGACGTAGCAAGTCAACGAGACCCAGAAGGTTGATGTCATCGAGACTCTGCAGCGGATCGTCCAACATCGCGGCTGCCAGGGGCGGTGTGGTAATTCCAAGATTGAGTGACAGGAACACTGAGACCGCTAGCGCGTTGAGCTGAGAGCTGGATAGCACAGACGCTGGGCTGTCGCTGTCCTTGTTCTCGGTCGGATCACTGATGACCGTGGCCAAATGACCTTTTCCTCGGATCACTCGGGTAAGGAGGGATACAAAGCGGAAGGCCGGATGAGGGTCGATCCTGGCATACGTGCTCTGGAGCAATGGACTGATCTCGGTGAGACGTTGCTCAACGACCTTTGACGACGCTTCACGAAGCGCTTCGATGATTCCTTGCGCTTCGTCGCCGGTCCTGTTCCTTGCAGCAATCGCCATTTCCCGTTCAGCCAAATCATGGCGCAATGCTTCTGCTTCTCGGCGAAGCTCCTCGCCGATCGCGACATTGGATGTCTGCCCTAGACGAAGAGCGAGCGATTCCCCTGTGCTTAACAGCAACGCGAATTGCGCCAAAAGTGCCTTGGAATCTGCAGCAGCTTTCCCGACGACAGACCGCAAGGTTTCGCTAGATGAAGCTAAGAGACCGAGCTCCGCGATTCGTCTTGTTCGCAGTTCCAGGTTCGCCTGTGCGCGCGCCACCTGCTGCTCCGCCGAGCGGACCGCCAGTTCCGCTTCCGAGACGTTCTTCTCCTTGGCAGAAAAGTTAGATAGGAGCTGCGGAAGAGTATCTGCCCCGCTGCGGACGGTCGCTATTGTAGGTGCGTTGTTAACGAGCGCCTCAAGTCGCTCTCTTGTCTCATCGCGATCATAAGTCTGAGCACAAACTGGGCAGTGCTCACCCAAGTGCTGAAGGGCAATGGTTGCGAGCGCCCGGAGCTGGGCTGCCTGATCTTGCAGGACAGACTGTTGCCGACGCACCTCGGCCAATCTCGTCTGCTCGTCAGCCACTTGCTGTCTAGCGCTCTCCGACGCTTGCCGAGCTAAAACAAGTGAGCTGCGTAGGTTCTCGATGTTCGGCAGCGGGTCGTGGGTGATTGAGAGTTCCTCTTGCAAGGCGCTTAACGTCTGGAGTCGACGCTCCGTAGAGTGGGAACGAGCATCAAGCTCTTTGATCGCCGCTCCAATCGCGAGGGACGCATCTCGCGCGTTGGGCTCGACTCGTCGAATCGTCGACACCTGCTCCTGCACAGCTGACCACCATTCCTCCCATTCTTGGGCGGTGACAACTGCAGAAGCTCGGGATGCGTCTTCGGAAACTGTGGCCAACCGTGCTTCTAGAAGCGCCAATCGCTCGCGCAACGCACGCGCTTCTTCCGATCGTTGGTTTGTGGTAGTGCTCCAGGCTTTCTTCGACCGCTCCAAAGATGCTTGCAACTCAGTCACGCGCCCGGCGCCAACCATCTCGCTGACCGCGGCGAATCTTTCTTGGTCCGTTGCAGACTCGACAAACTGACGAATCAGATCCTGCTGCAAGTACACGCTGCGAGTCAGAACGGCTGCCAGAGCTTCTGCGGGATCAGCGGCGTTGGCTGCATCTGGCCAAAGAAGGTCAATGATCGCTCCTTCCGCGGCCGGCCCTTGCATCATCCGGGTGGAATTTTCTAGGGAGATCCGGCCTTCGGCACCATCAAAGCTGCGAGTAATGGTGAAAGTGCGCCCTGAGTTCTCCCTCAGGGTCACCGCTACGCGAGCTTGGCCAGATTCGGAGTACATCGACACGAGCCGGGAGTCGTCATTCTGCAAACGAGGAATCCTGCCGCTTAATGCCCACAGGATGGCGTCAAACATGGACGTCTTTCCGTGACCGTTCGCGCCGACTATGACGACGGCATCAGCGTTCAAATCGATTACTCGAGTGATTGGGAAACCGCGGAAACCCGATAGTTCAAGCGATAGCAGTTTCATGCGCCAGTCCGGAGCTTGTGTAGCCTTTCCAAGGGCGAGGCCTGTTCGCGAAACGCATCGACCAATGTCTTGGTTGCGTCTTGTGCAATGCCTTGGGTTGCAAGGAGGCTCGGGAGCAGGTCCAGCACCGTTGTTCTCTCCACCTTTGCATCACTGGTCCCGAGAGGCAAAAGCGGACGCAGCACTCGTTCGATATCGGCGGTTGTGCGGAGGTCTTCTCCGGTGGCAACAATCTTGCGCAGACGGGTCGTGTTGTAGCGTACCGCCTCAATGTCGGTCTCGGTCGAAGGGGAGAGCCCGTGCGTCAGTAGCACTAGATAACCGTCCCACGCTTTCGCCTCTCCTTGCCCCACATGGCGCGAAATTACATCAACCAGCTTTCCCTGTAGGTCGGCCCAAGATCTAAGTAACTCTCCGCAGGTATCGAAGGCTACCAGGCCCACAACGTTGTAAGTGTCCTCGAAGAGGCGGGCGGACGTCGTTTCCCATTCGGGAAAGCGATTAGTAATACGCTCATAATTCCCGTGTGCGAGAGTATCCGACGCGGTCGCAATGAGATCTGTGACGGTAAGACTCGTAGAGGCGCTCATGGCACTAGGCCCGATATTCGTGTGTTGTCGTTGCGGAGGTCGCTAATGTGGAACATCGGAAGCGCGCTGGGTCCTGTGACGATGTCACCGCTCGTCGTTCCGCGGACGACATCTTCGGGCGGGATCAGGGGAGTCGTCCAAACGTCGGAGGTGCCGCCGACAAGGGCGCCTATCGGGGGCACCGATCTGCTGCGGAGCTGCCCACGGTGGAACTCGATCTGAGCCTCCATGGATGCTTTGCCGCGGTGCCCACGGCCTGACGCTAATAAGTATACTGCTGAGACGCGACCGTCTCGATGGAATTCGACCAAGCTATCGTCCGAAATTCGCAGCTC
>JBDHQY010000271.1:0-4383 GCA_039807315.1 Steroidobacter sp.
AGCCGGGGTCGCGGCCCTGAGCGCCGCTCATTTTCGCGGCGTTTTCCAGATCGATCTCAGGTATCAGGTGGCCGGCGTGCTCACGCTTGGCGTGGATGTAGCGGATGTTGTGACGGTTGATGCCGCCCAGCAGACGCTGATCGGAGACCACTTCGATGCCGGCGCCGCGCAAGGCGGCGATTTTCTGCGGGCTGTTGGTGAACAGGTCGATGCGGGTCAGGCCGAGCTGGCGCAGCATGTCTGCCGCGCACTGGTATTGCCGCTCGTCGGCATTGAATCCCAGCGATCGATCCGCCTGCAGGGTATCGAGGCCGGTATCCTGCAGCGCGTAGGCCCGCAACTTGTTGGCGAGCCCGATGCCGCGGCCTTCCTGCGCCAGATACAGCAGAACACCGCCGCCGGCCGCCGTCAGCTGGCGAACGGCGCCACGCAGCTGATCGCCGCAGTCGCACCGCAGGCTGCCGAGCAGGTCGCCGGTGAGACAGGCCGAGTGCAGACGCACCGGGGTGGGGGTGTTCGGATCGGCTGTTCCGATGACGATGGCGACGTGTTCAGCCGCAGTGCTGACGTCCCGGAACAGCACCAGTCTGCAATCTTCGTTGCCCGCCAGCGGCACGCGCGCTTCGCTGATGCGCTCCAGCTTGGAGGTCGTCGCCGAGATGAGCTGGTCCAGTTGCTGGGTCGATACTTCGAGCAATGCCTCGGCGCTCGATCCGGCCGCAGTGACGGCCAGCAGCGCGGGCAACAGCCGGGCCCGCTTGGCGAGCGTGATGGCGCCGTTGAGCGATGCATCGCAGAGCGCTGCCTGCACGGCATCCAGCGGTGCCGCGGCGGTCAGCGGCTCCAGGCCGGCCAGGGCGCGGACCGCCGTCGCGTCCAGCGGCTGGCGCAGCTGCAGGATTACTGCGTCGGAATCGGATGTGGCGCCAGCGGCGGTGGCCGGCAGGTCGATGCCCAGCGCGGCGACTCGCTGCCGGGTCAGGACCAGCGCCAGGTCGGAGGCGCCGTGCCGCTGCATTCGCGCCATCAATGCGGATGAAGCGGTTTCGGCGCAGGCCAGCAGCCAGTCGGCTGAGCGATCCGCGGATGTAAGCGGGCCCCGGCAGTAGATGGCGCGACCGCAACGCAGCTCGTGCAGCGCTCGCTCCAGGGCGATGAGCGTCGGGTCCCCGTTGATGGCTTGGTTCACGATAGGTCGGGTTCTGCAGATTTCCTCGGAAACCAGCAGACTAGCACACACGGCAGCCGGTCTTGGCGGGTGCCAGGGGCGTCTCGCAAGGCTATGAGCATTCTGGAAGATTCTGCATGGCGTCTGATCCGCGCGGCGGCGGCCAGGGCACGCGGCTCGACGCCGCGGGTGGGTGAACGCTTCGCCTTCGACGGTGCTGCTTTACATCCGGCGTCGCCTACCGAGCGTGACGCGGTGCTGGCATGGGAAAACGGCTGGCGCTCGCTCAGGGCCGGCGGCGAAGCGGATCCTTGGTTGGATCTGTACCTGCCCGTGGCCGGTGCTCATGCCGCCCGGCGGCTGGTCATCGGCCAGCTGGGCCAGAGTCTCGATGGCTTCATCGCCACGGCCTGTGGCCATTCGCACTACGTGACCGGCGAGGCCAGTCTGGTGCACCTGCATCGTCTGCGGGCGCTGTGTGATGCGGTGGTGGTCGGCGCCGGCACGGTGGCTGCCGATGACCCCCAGCTCACCACCCGGCGGGTGAGTGGGGAAAATCCGTTGCGCGTGGTGCTCGATCCCCAGCTCAGGCTGAGTGGAGCGCAGCGGGCATTCAGCGACGGGCAAGCCCCAACATTGCGGGTGCGCGCGCGGGGCGTACCGCTGCCCGATGGCTTGCGGGCGCCATGGGTGCAAGACATGGAGGTGCCGGCGGTGGCCGGTCGCTTGGAGTTGCAGGCGCTGCTCGAGAAATTGTATGCGCGTGGCCTCAAGGCAATTCTGGTCGAGGGCGTCGGGGTCACGGTATCGGCCTTCCTCCACGCGGGACTGCTGGATCGCCTGCATGTCGCGGTCGCGCCGTTCTTCATCGGTGACGGACGTCCCGGCGTGCGATTGCCGCCGGTGACGCGGCTGGATGAGTGCCATCGGCCGTTGACGCGGACCTACAACTTGGGAGCGGACGTATTGTTCGATTGCGACCTACGAGCTGCCGGATAGGCAGTGCGGACGAGGCCCGCTATTGCGCAACAGCGATCAGGTCCTGATGCCCCACACGCAAGGTGGAGTCGCCCGTCCGGATCAGGCGCCGTCGTGCCGCCAACCAGGCCGCAATGCGCGAATATTCCAACGGTGCGATCTCCGCGGCCGCCAGGCCCCAGCCCTCGATCAATGCTTCCTGCATGGCGGTTTCGGTCGTCGCGATGCGCCAGTCGCTGGGCGCTGTCTGGATTTCGAAGCCGACGGCGGAGAATGCGCGCCGGGTGTATTCGGTGGCCGCGGGGCCCAGCGCCGGCCCGAAGCCTTTGTCGCCAAGCTGATGTCCGTTGACCTGCTCGCGCAGCCAGTCGTCGTCGGGCAACCGCGGCGACCAATCGATGCGGCCGTCGTAGCTCAGGGCGAACAGTGCGCTGACCCGAGCCCTGGCGCAGGCCGACGCCACGGCATCGACCCAGGCGGCCGACACCAGATCGAGCAGCGCGGAGCCGGTGACCAGATGACATCGGTCGAAGCACAGATTCTGCAATTGAGTTGCCAGGTTCAAGCGGATGGGCTGCAGCCGGCAGTGATGCTCCGGCCCGGTCAATTCGCCAGGCTGCAACGCCATCAGCTCGGGGTCGTCATCCACCGCCAGCCAGTGCTGTTCGCCGCCCAGCCGTGGAGCGAGATAGCGTATGTTGGCTGCGGTCCCGGTGCCGAGGTCGACGGCCTGCAGCGGGCGAACGCCCAGGTGTCGACGCAATCGCATCACCAGGGATTCGTCGCGGGCGGACGCGTCGTACGGTTCACGCAATGCCAGCCAGTCGGCGCTGAAGCCGCTCATGGCGCGACTCCGGACCCGATGGTGTCGATGGGAGACACGGTTGATGCGCTCATTTGCGCGAGAATGGCCGCCAGCCGCCGGCTGGCCCGAGGCCAGTCAGCGAGCCGTGCGCTGACCCGGTACGCACCTGCGGCAAGCTCATTGAAACGTTGTGGAACGAAAGCGGCAAGCAACGCGGCTCGCAGCGCAGCGGGGTCGTCAGGTGGGACCACGATGCCCGCGTCGGGACCGACCAACTGTGGAATCGAGCCGGTGTGCGTGCTGATCACCGGCAGCCCGGCGGCCAGCGCCTGCGCCACGGCCATGCCGTAGCCTTCGAAACGGGTGGGCAGCACGAATAGATCCGCGGCAGCGAACTGCGCATCGAGCTCTGCAGGAGATACTTTGCCATGCAGGACGACGCGGTCCTGCAGCTGATGCCTTTCCACCAAGTCGCGCAACTGCTTGGCGGTGTCCGGGTGGCGCGTCTCATCGCCCACGCAGGAGAGCGTCCAGGGAAGCGGCAACGACGCCAGCGTCCGGAGCAACACAGCATGGCCCTTGCGCGGTGTGAGCGTGGCGACGCAAAGCATGCGCATCGACGTCTGTTCCATTGCGCGCCTCCGCAGACGTGATGGCACGCTGTCGACACCCGGCTCGGCCACGGAGATGCGTTCCGGCGTCACATCGTAGGTCGCCAGCACTTCCTTGGTGCTGGGACTGGTAACGATGACGTGCCGGCTTGCCGCCAGTGCCTGTCGTTCGCTGGTGCGCAACTGCAGGGCCTGCGCCGATGACAGTCCGGTTTCCAATGCCAGCGGATGATGCACCAGCGCGATCAGGGTCAGACGCCGCGACTGGCGGTGTGCAATGCCGGGCATGGCGCCCAGTGCCAGCCCATCGATCAGAGTCAGCGCGCCATCGGGCAGGGCAGCGAGCTGGCGTTCGGCATCGAGCAATGCGGCGCCGCTGGGGTGCGGGAAGCTGACGTCGAACTGCAGCACTTCGATGCTCCAGCCGAGGTTGCGCAGCCCATCGATCATGCGGCGGACGTATTCGTAGCCGCCGGTGACCGTGGACAACTCGCCGGGTACCACCACATGCAGCGTCCTGCAAGGCGCTTCTGAAGTCACGCTGGCAATCCCGGGCAAGCGCTATTTCGTCGTATCGAGCGGCGCTTCGTAAGCCGCCCAGGCGACGTGGGATTCATGCAGCCGCACGCGCAGCTGCTCGATCCCGTGGGCGTTGCGTCCCAACTCATCCGCGCGGATCCGGGTGACCAGGCGATCGAAGATGGCCTTGGCCAGGAACTCGGTGGTGGTGTTGCGGCCGCGGAATTCCTCGAGCTCGTCGAGGTTGCGGTAGTTGAGCTCGGCCAGCAGGGATTTGAGGGCTTCGCCGGCGCGTCCGATAT
>JBDHQY010000272.1:0-4350 GCA_039807315.1 Steroidobacter sp.
CGGAACGCCGAGTTGAACAGTGCTCCCTTGTTGAACAGCCGCCCAGGCGATTGCTCGGCCACCAGGATGCGATGGGGAATCGCCTGCTCTTGCAGCTTGGCGCGCAGCCGCGGCAGCAACTGGACCAGATGGTGTTCGCGGTCGCGTACCGGGACGATCACGGTCAGCCGCGCACCGGGAATGAATTTCAGATCGACGGCGCGCCGGTTGGCGACGAGTCGACGCTGGATCCAGGGCAACAGCTTCCAGCCGAGCAGCGGGATGGGCGCATAACGCTGCTCCACCAACTGGCCGGCCAAGGGATCGTGACGCACGGTGGTGCTGGGCCAGACCCGGGCCGCCCAACGCCAGGGACGGCGGTAAAGCGTATGGCTGGTACTACCCGACAAGCGGCACCTGCGATGACACGGCCGGAACATATGACCGCACCGGGATCTTATGCGAACATCGCACTACCGGCGACCGTGTAGCGGTGCCGGTGACGCTCTCGACTTAAGGATGAAGATGCAACCGCAGCGGATCAGCCTCGTCGTTTCCACTTACAACTGGCCCGCCGCGCTCGATCTGGTCTTCGCCAGTGTGGCGCAGCAGACGCTTTTACCGGCACAGGTCATCGTGGCCGACGACGGCTCCGGGCCGGCCACTGCTGCAGTGGTCGAGTCCTGGCGCAGCAGGCTGGGATGCGAAGTGTTGCACCTGTGGCAGGATGATTCGGGGTATCGCCTGGCGCGAGTGCGCAATCTGGCCATCGCCGCCGCCACCGGCGACTACATCATGTCTGTCGATGGCGACATGATCCTGCACCCGAGCTTCGTGGAAGACCATGCCCGCTGCGCGCAGCCCGATTGTTTCATCCAGGGCGCACGCCCTCGCCTGTCATCAGCGGCGACCGAACGGTTACTGCGCGGCGGTTATGTACCTCCCACCGTCCTCAGCCCTGGCCTGGAACGCCGCATGTACGCACTACGCTGCGTGCCGCTCAGCCATTGGGTGTCGAAGTCGCGTGTCACGTTGAACGGCGTGCAAGGCTGCAATCAGTCTTTCTGGCGCAAGCACATCATCGCGGTCAACGGCTACGACGAACGCTTCACTGCATGGGGCCCCGAAGACCGCGAATTCGCGGCCCGGCTGCTCCACATCGGCCTCAAGCGTCGCTACGTGCGGCATCGGGCCATTGCATTTCATCTGCATCACCAGTCGCGCGCGCCGGATAGCTACAACCCGTTCGACCGATTGTTGGCCGAGACTCTGCTGACACGCGCGGTCTGGTGCAAGCACGGTATCGACTCGCACCTCGCCACCCGCCGAGCGGAGTACCTGGGCGAGCGCGGCGACGCACGATCAACGCGTGCGAGCACGACAGAAGCGCTCTGATTCGCCCGCCCTGCCGCTAGCACTTCCTTACTCGATCACGGCAGAAGCCCTTCCTGATATGCAGGACTCCCGCCTTCGATCGAGTCGCGGACAGGCTCTTGCGCGGGAACGAGCGAATCGTATCTTCCTTGGTCAGCACTGCCGCCGCGCCAGCAGACCAGCGCGGCGCCATGCACTTGCAACGCGTGCCGATCCAGGACCATCAACTCGCCGAACGCCAGATGCGTCCCCGGCCCCCGCCCTGCCCCTGTTGCGCCATCTGCAGGCGACCATGCTTCTCCAAGCGCGCTTGAATGCCCGCCGTGGTGCGACCGTGCACCTGCGCCAGATCCAGAACTGCACCGCCGCCATCGAACTCTTCGAGCAGCCGGCGGTCTTCTTCTGCGCTCCAGCGCCGGCCGGCGTTGGCGGGTAACGGGGCGCGCGAGCGCACTTTCGTTTTCATCTCGAGCGCGCGGCCGGCAAGAAACAAGGCGCGCACCACGTCGGCCGTCTGATATGCACTATCGGCAGGAAAAATCTCACCGCTTTGCGGATCGATACCGTCAGCAAGCGCCCACACGATAGCCAGCGCCTTGGTTTCATCCATGATGTTCTCTCCCGTTGCTTCGATGTCCGTTCGAAATGTCGCTGCGCGCCCGGCACGACGAATGTCGCGCGCAGCCGCGTCTGTTCGCAGTGAAGCACGCGCGTGCTGCGTCGTCGGCAACGATAAATCGTGCATTCATCGAGAAACTCGTGCACAAGTGCGCGCGTTGTTGCGCTCGTAGCTTCGAGGTTGCCCGCCCGCTCATGCGTTCCTTTGCCGCTGTTCTGATCATCGTCGCGCTGTCCCTGGTCCTTGCCGCGCTGCTTGCCTATCCCGTCTGGGAATTGATCGGCGTGCTCCGGGAGCAGCCGATCCATCGCGTCATGCACCGCATCGCCATGCTGGTGGCGGCGCTGGGATTCGTCTGGCTGTTCCGTCGCTGGAGGATCTTCAACCGACACGGCCTCGGCTTCGGCCTACCCCGCAATGCTTTCTGGCGTCAGCTCGTGGCTGGTGTGGCAACCGGCGCGCTGCTCATTCTTCCGTTGATAGGAGCGCTGTACGCGCTGGAAATCCGCGTGCCGCGTGCCGGCCTGGACCTGACGCTGGCGCCCGTGATCAAGCTGGTCAGCATCGGCCTGGTCACTGGACTGGTGGTGGCGACCATCGAGGAAGTGTTCTTCCGCGGCATTCTGTTCACTGCGGTCCGACGCGAGTCGGGCGTAGCTCATGCGGTGGTTCTGCCGAGCCTGCTGTATGCAGCACTGCATTTCCTGGGCGGTCGCCTGCAATTGCCGGCCGAGCAGATCGAATGGAGCAGCGGCCTGACGGTGCTGGCCACTCTGTTCGCCAAATTTGCGCAGCCGGCGGCGATCGCCGATTCGTTCATGGCTTTGCTCGCCGTCGGCATGCTGCTCGCGCTGGTGCGCATACGCACGCGCGGAATAGCGGCGTGCATCGGCCTGCATGCGGCCTGGGTATGTGTCATTGCGGTGGTAAGAGACACGACTGTCCTGCAGGACAGTCCGACCAGCTGGCTGGTGGGTGCGTACGACGGCGTGCTGGGTTGGGGTGCGGTGGCCTGGATGACCTGGCTGGCGATGATGACGGTCACCTATGCGATTGTCTCTCGCGCCGCGCGCTTGAGATCGAGCGACGGACTGGAGGGCGGCCAACGGGCGTAATCGCCCGCAACTACTCCTCGTCGTCGTCTTCATCCTCGTCGTCCTCTTCATCCGCGGAACTGACGGCTTCCACTTTCACGCGGCTGCGCAAATGATCCAGCCGCTGCAGCGGATCGCGGATCTCCAGGCAGAACTGCTTTTCAGTCAGCGGCAGCGGCAGGATTTCCACCAGCCGAGCCCCCACCCACGCCGCATCTTCGTATAGAACCGGCGTGAAGTCGTACGCGGGCGCGAGGTGCGGCAATGCATGCTGCAGCAACTGCACCAGATAGTCGTTCACCGGCGGCACCGGCAGCGCGGGCTCGGCCGCCAGCCATTCCACTTCCGCGACATTGAGGCCGTCGAGCTGCTGCGAGACCGATTCGATGCGGAAGCAGTGCTCGCCCACCGCGGTGATGCCCAGCAATCCATCGCTGAGCTGTTCGAAATCGACGATACGCGCCGAAGTACCGATCGGCACCGTGCGCGCGGCACCGCCTGCTTCCACCCCCTCCACGATCATCGCCACGCCGAAAGGCGTGGACTCGCGCATGCAGCGGCCGATCATGTCGACATAGCGCGCCTCGAAGATCCGCAGCTTCAGCGGCCCGCCGGGAAAAAGCACGGCGTTGAGGGGGAACAATGGCAGTGTGCTGGACATCGCGCCCAAGCGTAACGCAGAAAGCGCCGGACGTGACGCCGGTATGTCGGTTTTGTAGTTGTCTTCGCAGGTTGCCCACCGCGCAGCCCGCGTTCCCTGCGACCACGTATTCTGCACGCGCCCGGCGCCGCAGCTCCGATCGCAGACTGCATGGCACCGGCGTCTATCTGCTTCAGCGATGCTGCCGCAAGCGCTCCAGCAGTTTGCCGTGGATGCCGTCGAAGCTGCCGTTCGACATGATGAGCACATGGTCGCCGGGGCGCAGCGTCTCACCGAGCTCGTTCACCAGTGTCTGCACATCCTGGAGTACCCGGGCACGCTCTCCCAGCGCCGCGACCGCGTCGGCAACATCCCATTGCACGCTCGGCCCCTGATACAGCCAGATGCGGTCGGCGTGTCGCAGCGATCCGGCCATCGCCTCGCGATGCGAGCCCAGCTTCATCGTATTGGAGCGCGGCTCGAGCACAGCAACCAGGCGCGCTGCACCGATGCGGCGCCGCAGACCGTCGATGGTGGTTTCGATGGCAGTTGGATGGTGCGCGAAATCGTCATAAACGGTGATGCCGTCAACCACGCCACGCACTTCCATACGGCGGCGCACACCCTTGAACTCGCGCAGCGCG
>JBDHQY010000273.1:0-4340 GCA_039807315.1 Steroidobacter sp.
CAGGCCGTCATGCACGCCATTGATCTGGTCGCGCCAGTCGAGGTGCGCGTCGATCTGGATGAGCGTGATCGGCCCCTGGTCGTCATAGGCGCGCAGCACCGGGATCGGAATGCCGTGGTCGCCGCCGATTATGAGGGGTAGCGCGCCGGCGGCCAGGATCTTGCGGACCGCCGCTTCCGCATTGCGATAGTGGGCGCCCGAGTCCTTCGGATCACCGACCACGTCGCCGCAATCCACCGCCTTGATCGGGCGGTCGTCATAGAGCGGACCGCCGATGTCGAAGTCGTAGCGGTCCAGGTTACGCACGGCCCGGTCCGTCGCCTGGCGAACGGCCGTCGGCGCGCGCGTCTGGTCGTTGGTCACTTCATCGATCGTGTATGCCGAGCCATAGGGAATGCCGAGGAAGGCGACGTGAGCATCCAGCGTGTCGAGATCGGTATGCACCTTGGAATAGAGCATGCTCGTGTGGCCGTGCCTGGGTGCGGAGGTGAGCTGTTTGGTCATTTCGCAGTCCTTCTTAGTGAATGTGTGGTTCGGCGACGGACGGTGAACCGCCGCCTGACAGTGGCTGGTCGGATGCGATCTGCGAGAGAAATTCACGCAGACGCGGATTGGTCGGGTTGGAAAGCACCGCGTCCGATGGGCCGGCTTCGGCAACGACGCCCCGGTCGAGAAAGACCACCCGGTCGGCGACATGGCGCGCAAAGCCGATTTCGTGCGTCACGATGACCATCGTCATGCCGGAGTCGGCCAGCTCCCGGAGAAACACCAGGACGTCCTTGACGATTTCCGGGTCCAGCGCCGAGGTGGGTTCGTCGAACAGCATCAGCTCCGGCCCCATGGCCAGCGCGCGTGCGATGGCAACGCGCTGCTTCTGGCCGCCCGAAAGCGAGGATGGGAACATATTG
Organism: Steroidobacter sp.; assembly: GCA_039807315.1. Classification (GTDB taxonomy): domain Bacteria; phylum Pseudomonadota; class Gammaproteobacteria; order Steroidobacterales; family Steroidobacteraceae; genus Steroidobacter. The sequence goes on from JBDHQY010000273.1 coordinate 909, forward strand.
GCCTTGTCGCGCAAGCCGAAGCGCTGCAGCAGGGCGAGCGCCTGCTCTTCCGCTTCCGCACGAGGGCGTTTCTGGACCTTGATGGGTCCCTTGACGATGTTTTCCAGAACGCTGAGATGCGGCCACAGATTGAACTGCTGGAAGACGAAGCCCATTTTCGGGCGCTTGCGGTCGATCTCGCCATGCGACTGCATGCGCACCCTGCCGCCGGGCTTCGGCTCACGCCCGATATAGTCGCCGGCGACTTCGACAAAGCCGCTGTCGGGCACGGTCAGGTGATTGATGCAGCGCAGAAGCGTGCTCTTGCCACAACCGCTGGGGCCGATGATGCAGACGACCTCGCCTGCCGTGACCTCGAAGCTGATGTCACGCAACGCCGTGGCGCTGCCGAAACTCTTGGCGAGATTGGATACCTTTAGGAGGGTCTTGCTCATGCCGGCCTCCGTATGCCGATCAACAGATATCTGTCTGCCAGACTGGTGCGCGCCTGATGGGCGCCCTGCGCGGCGCCAAACGCCTTTTCCGCGCGGTGCATGAAGTAGGCGAAGATCGCGGTGATGACCCAATAGATGGCCGCGGTTGCCAGGAAGACCTCGAATGGCGCGAAGGTCTCGCCCTGCACGACGAGCCCCTGATAGGTCAGCTCGGCGACGGTGATCGTGCTGAGCACCGACGTTTCCTTGACCATCGAGATACTGGTATTGGTCGAGGGAGGCAGCAGCAGGCGCACGGTCTGCGGAGCGACGATCTCCCACAGGCCGCGGAAATAGGACATGCCGATCGCCCGGGCCGCCTCCATCTGCCCCTTCGGCACGGCAAGGATCGCGCCGCGGATGATCTCGGCGAAATACGAGCTGGCGAAGAAGGCGAGCGCGATCGTGCCGACCACAGCTTCCGGCAGGCGAACGTTGAAGAACGGCAGCCCGTAGAAGAACAGGTAGAGCACGACGATGAAGGGGATGTTGCGGAACCACTCGACATAGGCTGTCGCGATCCATCGCAGGATCCCGCGATGGGACAGCGCCATCAGCGCGATCGGTATGGAGATCACGAAGCCCGTTGCCACAGCCACGATCGCACTGGCGATCGTCAGCCAGGCGCCGCGTGCGAAAAGCGTCCAGTTGTCGAGAATGACGTTGAAATCGAAGGCCATGACTTATCCCCTGCGCGCTGCGAAGCGCGTCTCCAGAACCCTGCCGCTCTGGCTGATGACGAAGTTCACCGCGAACAGAATGACCGCCGCGGCGAGCAGGGTTTCGAGTGGCCTGAACGAGGCGTTCGCCACCTGCTGCGCGGTACGCAACACTTCCACCACCGTGATCACGGACAACAGGGCCGTTCCCTTGACGATGGTGGTCAGTTCGTTGACCAGCGGCGGCATGATGCGGATGTAGAGCTGCGGCAGGATGACCTTCGTCCAGATGGTCTTACCCTTGATGCCGAGGGCGATGGCCGCCTCGACCGGGCCGGAATCCATGCCGGACAAACCACCGCGCATGATCTCGGTGATGAATATCAAGCTGTTGAAGGCGATGGCGAGGATCCCTGCCTGGATCGGCGACAGGTCGAGGCCGAGCGCCGGCAGGCCGTAATAGAACAGGAAAATCTGCACGAGGATCGGCGTTCCTCGTATGAAGCTGATCACGACGCCGATCGCTGCGTTGAGCGACCGGATGCCGAGCGTGCGCAGGATCGTCAGTGCCGTGCCGCCGATCAGCGCCAGCACCATGGCGACGACGGCGATCACCAGATTGATGCCCATGGCCGGCAGGAGTTGGGGAAAGGCGCCGCCCAGGGCGGCAACGCTGAAGTCCATCGTCGTCTCCTTCGACGTCGAGGTGGATGGATGGCCTGAAGCGCTTTCGCGTCCGTTTGGGCCCGCAAAGGGCGCTCCAGGCGTGTGAACCTGTGACGAGACCGTCAGGAAGGCGTCAGCGGGCGCCTTCCGGCAAATAATCCTTCTCGGGCAGATCGTCGGTCATGCCGAGCCATTTCTGCTGCAGTTCGGCCAGCTTGCCGCTTTGCTTGAGCTTGAGCAACGCCGCGTTGATCGCGTCGCGCAGGTCCTGATCCTCGGGACGCACGACCCAGGCATTGTAGCTCGGCACCACGGCGGCCTTGCCGATGAGTTCGAAGATGCCGGGTCTCTCGTTCATCAGGTTCTGCAGGACCGGCAGACCGGCAAGCGCGGCATCCGACGTGCCGTTGGCGACGGCGAGGAACGAGTCGTTGAACGTCGGAAACAGCTTGAGCTCCGCAAACCCTTCGCCGTTGGCCTTCAGGCGTTCATCGAGGGCCTTGGCAACCGGATCGACCGCCGAAGCGAGCTGCGTCGCCACGACCTTGCCCTTCAGGTCCTCGACCGTGTTGATGTCGGCGTTGCCGGCCTTCTTCATGGCATAGGCGGTGCTGTCGGCAATCGGCAAGGTGTAGGCGTAGCGCTTGGCCCGCTCCGGATTGATGCCGACCGAGGTCGCCACGAAATCGAACTTGCCGGCAATCAAACCCGGCAGGATGCCCTGGAAGGGCAAGTCCAACTGCTCGACCTCCACGCCCCATTGCTTGGCGATCTCGTCGAGCACGTCCCTGCCGAAACCGACGATCTGGCCGTCCTTGATGAATTCGAAAGGCGGATAGGCAGCCTCGGTGCCGACGGTCATCTTCTTCGTGCGCTGGATTTTCTCAAGCGTCGTCTCGGCCAGGCCGGGGGCGGCATAGGACGCTGCGCAGGCCATGCCCAGCGCGATAATTCCGAATAGTCGTCTCTTGAGCATGCGGTTGTTCCTCCAAAAACCATGGCGTTGAGATACCGATGAGTAGTTCCGGGCGCAAACATAATGCGCCCAGAACATTCTGACAGGAAAGCGACGCCAGCCCCGACCCTTCTATATTTCGCAGCGGGAGAGGCAGCTAATTTTTTGATAAAAATTAAACAATATCAATATATTGGCGCTGTATCGCCATTTCGTTGACGACAACTTTCCAGCCGCTGCGGCCGGGTTGACGATTACGGATTTTTCTGAACTTCATGCGTTTTAGTCATGGAGTGGAGGATGGATATGGTGAAATCGCCTGTCAGCGACCAGATGGTGATCCGCCGCCTGGGCTTCGATCTCCAGTCCCTGGAGATTTTCGTGACGGTGTGCCGAACCGGCAGCATGACCACCGCCGCAATCCAGACGGGCATGACGCAATCAGCGGTTTCGCGCCAGATCCTCAATCTCGAGCAGCGCCTCGGCGTGACGCTGGTCGAGCGGGGCTCACGACCGCTGAAACCCACGCTTGCCGGCCAGAAGCTCGTCAGCGCTGCAGAGCACCTGCTTGCGGAAGCGGCCGGCGTGCCGGCCCTCCTGCAGGGCGTCGACGTGGGGATCATCCCGCAGTTGCGTCTCGGCCTGATCGACTCCCTGTCCGACCCGCTCGTGCCCATCC
>JBDHQY010000274.1:0-4325 GCA_039807315.1 Steroidobacter sp.
GACCAGGATCTGGCTGCGCTTGTACTGCAGCCCGTTCTCGCGCTGGAACTTGGCGATGATGGCGTCTTTCAGATCGGCGCTGCCCTCGACCGGCGTGTAACGCGTGAAGCCTTTGCGGATGGCGTCGATGCCGGCCTCGGCGATGTGCGTGGGCGTGTCGAAATCGGGCTCGCCGGCGCCGAGGCTGATGATGTCCTTGCCTTCGGCCCGCAACTGCGCGACGCGGCCGGTGAGTGCCACGGTGGGCGAGGGCCTGACGCGCTGCACTCGTTTTGAAACTGCTAGACTCACTGGGGCACCGGGCGGAGATTCGTGCGGCCATTCTAGGCATTCGCCGCTCACGTTACGCGATTTTTACGGTGTGAGCCGATCCATGACATGCCATGGCAAGGTTACCTGAGAGGCTGTCCGGCACGCAGCACACCGCACGCTCCATCCACCTATGAATGACGCTTCCGCCAAAGACAGGTTTCAGCTCAGCGGCGACTATCAGCCGGCGGGTGACCAGCCGGCCGCCATCGCCAGCTTGGTCGAGGGGCTGCAGGCAGGGCTGACGCACCAGACCCTGCTCGGGGTGACCGGCTCGGGCAAGACCTTCTCGATCGCCAACGTGATCCAGCAGGTGCAGCGGCCGACGCTGGTGCTGGCCCACAACAAGACGCTGGCGGCGCAGCTCTACGGCGAATTCAAGGAATTCTTCGCGCACAACGCGGTGGAGTACTTCGTCTCGTATTACGACTACTACCAGCCCGAGGCCTACGTGCCGTCCTCGGACACCTTCATCGAGAAGGATTCCTCGATAAATGAGCACATCGAACAGATGCGCCTGTCGGCGACCAAGGCGCTGCTGGAGCGGCGCGACGCCATCGTCGTCGCGACCGTGTCGGCCATCTACGGCTTGGGCGATCCGGCTTCCTACCTGGAAATGGTGCTGCACCTGACGCGCGGCGATCGCATGGACCAGCGCAAGATCCTGCGCCGCCTGGCGGACATGCAGTACACCCGCAACGAACTGGATCTCACCCAGGGCACGTATCGCGTGCGCGGCGACGTGATCGATATCTTCCCGGCGGAGTCCGAGCGCGAGGCGATCCGGGTCGAGCTGTTCGACGACGAGATCGAATCGCTGGTCATGTTCGATCCGCTGACCGGCGAGGTCCACAGGAAGGTGCCGCGCTATACGGTGTTCCCTTCGACTCACTACGTCACGCCGAAGGAGCGGCTGATCCGCGCCGTCGATGAGATTCGCGACGAGTTGCACGAGCGACTGCAGCAGCTGCAAGCCGCCGGCAAGCTGGTGGAAGCGCAACGCCTGGAACAGCGCACGCGCTTCGACCTGGAAATGATCCGCGAGGTCGGCTACTGCAACGGCATCGAGAACTACTCGCGGTTCCTGTCGGGCCGCGGCCCCGGCGAGCCGCCGCCGTGCCTGTTCGACTATCTGCCGTCCAACGCCTTGCTGGTGGTCGACGAGAGCCACCAGACCATTCCGCAGCTCGGCGCCATGTATCGCGGCGACCGCTCGCGCAAGGAAACCTTGGTCGAATACGGTTTTCGCCTGCCGTCGGCGCTCGACAACCGGCCGCTGCGCTTCGACGAATGGGAAAAGCTGGCGCCGCAGGCCATCTTCGTCTCCGCCACGCCCGGGCAGTACGAGCTGCAGCATTCCGGGCAGATAGTGGAGCAGCTGGTGCGTCCGACCGGCCTGATCGATCCCGAAGTCGAGATCCGTCCGGTGCGCACCCAGGTGGACGACGTACTGTCGGAAATCAGGCTGCGGGTACAGTGCGAGGAGCGCGTGCTGATCACGACGCTGACCAAGCGCATGGCGGAGGACCTGACCGAATACCTCGACGAGCATCGGGTCAAGGTGCGTTATCTGCACTCGGACATCGACACGGTCGAGCGCGTGGAGATCATCCGCGACCTGCGGCTGGGCAAGTTCGACGTGCTGGTGGGCATCAACCTGCTGCGCGAGGGACTGGACATGCCGGAAGTGTCGCTGGTGGCGATCCTGGACGCGGACAAGGAGGGCTTCCTGCGCTCGGAGAACTCCCTGATCCAGACCATCGGGCGCGCGGCGCGCAACCTCAACGGCAGGGCGATCCTCTACGCCGACAAGATCACCGGCTCCATTCAGCGCGCCCTCGACGAGACCAACCGGCGTCGCCAGAAGCAGATCGAGTTCAACGAAAAGCACGGCATCACTCCGCGCGGCATCGAGAAGGCGGTGGCCGACATCATGGAAGGCGCCTATTCGGATGGCGTGCGCGAGACGACGCTGACCAAGATCGCCGAAGCCAGCGCCGGCTATCGTGCGCTCACGCCCGAGCAGGCCGTGCGGCGCATCAAGAAGCTGGAGCAGGAAATGCTCAAGCATGCCCGCAATCTGGAATTCGAGCAGGCGGCGCGGCTGCGCGACGAAATCCAGAAGCTGCGCAACGTCGAGCTGGGCTTGCCACAGATGCAGGCGGGATAGCTGCGGCCGCGCAAATCGGCCGGTGGAGGCGCACTACGCGCCCAGTGGACCTGCATCATCGGCAGGCGCGGGCAATGAATCGCGGTGTTACCGCTGCTTTTTCGCCTATTCCCTTGATTGTCTTGCCTGCGCGCTGCGGCGCCGCTATCCTTGCCCGCCTTTTTCGGGGCGCGTAGCTCAGCGGTAGAGCACTACCTTGACATGGTAGGGGTCACAGGTTCGATCCCTGTCGCGCCCACCAGAAATTCCATCTGGCTGGTCCTACAACTCAAAGTCTGCAAGTCCGCGCCGAGCGCCTGCCGCAAATGCCCGTAATCACCCTGCCGGACGGCAGTCAGCGCAGCTATTCCGAGCCCGTCACCGTCGAGAAAATTGCTGCTGACATCGGTGCCGGGCTGGCCCGCGCCGCGCTCGCCGGCAAGGTGGACGACCGGCTGGTCGACACCTCCTTCGTGATCGATCACGACGCTCGCCTGGCCATCGTCACCGATAAGGATCCGGACGGCCTGGAAGTCATCCGGCACTCCACCGCGCACCTGCTGGCGCAGGCGGTGAAGCAGCTGTTCCCGGAGGCCCAGGTCACCATCGGCCCGGTGATCGAGGACGGCTTCTACTACGACTTCTCCTACAAGCGCCCCTTCACGCCAGAGGATCTGGCGGCCATCGAAGCGCGCATGAAGGAGCTGTCGAAGGCGGATCACAAGGTGACCCGTCGGGTCATGTCGCGCGACGACGCGGTCAAGTTCTTCGAGGGGCAGGGCGAGCACTACAAGGCCGAGATCATCGCCAGCATCCCGTCCAACGAGCCGATCAGCCTGTACGGGCAGTCGGACTGGGTGGACCTGTGCCGCGGCCCGCACGTACCCAGCACCGGCAAGTTGCGCGCGTTCAAGCTGATGAAAATCGCAGGCGCCTACTGGCGCGGCGACTCGCGCAACGAAATGCTCCAGCGCATCTACGGCACCGCCTGGACGGACGAGAAGAGCCTCAAGGCCTATCTCACTCGCCTCGAGGAAGCCGAGAAGCGCGACCACCGCAAGGTCGGCCGCGCCCTGGATCTCTTCCACATGCAGGAAGAGGCGCCCGGCATGGTGTTCTGGCACGAGCGCGGCTGGCGGCTCTACCAGACCATCCAGCAGTACATGTCCAATCTGTGGCGCGCCAGCGGTTATCGCGAGATCCGCACCCCGCAGCTGGTGGACAGCTCGCTGTGGGAGAAGTCCGGCCACTGGGCCAATTTCAAGGACGACATGTTCGTCACCGAGTCGGAGAAGCGGCTGTACGCCGTGAAACCGATGAACTGCCCGTGCCACATCCAGGTGTTCAACCAGGGTGTGAAGAGCTATCGCGACCTGCCGCTGCGGCTGGCCGAGTTCGGTTCCTGCCATCGCAACGAGCCCTCCGGCGCGCTGCACGGGCTGATGCGGGTACGCGGCTTCGTGCAGGACGATGCGCACATTTTCTGTCTCGAGGAGCAGATCCAGGACGAGGCGGTCGCCTTCATCGATCTGCTGCACGGGGTATACGAGGATTTCGGCTTCAGGGACATCAGCTACCGGCTGGCCACCCGGCCGGCCAACCGCATCGGCGCGGACGAGGTCTGGGACAAGGCCGAGCAGGCGCTGGGCCAGGCCATGGACCGCCGCCAGCTGCCGTGGGCCGAAAAGCCGGGCGAGGGCGCGTTCTACGGCCCGAAGATCGAGTTCACCCTCAAGGATTCCATCGGTCGCACCTGGCAGTGCGGCACCCTGCAGGTCGATTTCTCCATGCCGGGCCGCCTCGGCGCCCACTACATCGCCCAGGATGGCTCCAAGCAGGTGCCGGTGATGTTGCATCGGGCCATTTT
>JBDHQY010000002.1:0-21595 GCA_039807315.1 Steroidobacter sp.
ACCTGCCCCGGCTCGACACCGCGCTGTTCGACGCCATCCACAAGGAAAGAAAGCCGCTCTTCAACGAAGAGAGCCTGACGCAGTGGGCCGTCGACAACGGCGTGAGTCGCTCCAAGTTCACGGAGGCCTACAACTCGTTCGCCGTCACCACCAAGGCCAGCCACGCCGAGCAGATGTCGCGCAACTACAAGGTGGACGGCGTGCCCAAGCTGGTGATCGACGGCAAGTACGTCCCGCTGGGCAACACCTTCCAGGACATGCTGGCCAACGCCGGACAGGTGCTGAACAGCGTGGTCGAGCCGGCACGCGGCGCGAAAGCGTCGAAATAGGTATCACAGTGCATCGCGAGCGGGATCCATTCCGGATCCCGCTCGTCCCGGCACTCCGTGCTCGTCATTCCGGACGCTCGAGCTAGCGTCATTCCCGCGCACGCGGCAACCCATTCGGATCGACAGACGGGACTCCCGCCTTCGCGGGAGTGACGGCTGGAGCGGAGTTCCTCGAGATCTACGGCTTCACGCCGCGCTCGCCGCCGCGGGAACGGCGACGAGATTGCTCAGGCGACGGCGAAATTGCGCCTGCACCAGCAGCCAGCTGATCGCCGCCTGCAGCGTGGACACGCCCACCGACAGATACCACAGATGCTCGATCCGGAACTGCGGGCGCGTGGACAGCCACACCGCCGGCAGCGAGAACACCACCAGGCGCACCGCCGTGCTGAGCATCGCCGGCCGCGTATCACCCAGCCCCTGGAACAGATTCGAGCAGGTGAACACGATGCCCTGCGCGACGAAATTCCAGGACAGGATGCTGAGGAAAGTCACGGCGATGGCGCGAACCGCAGCGTCATCGGAGAAACCGCGCACCAGCAGCTCCGGGCTGAAATGGATCAGCACGCTCAGCGTGCCCATGAGAATCGCGCTGATGAGCACCGCCTTGCGGAAGGTCTCGCGCACGCGCTGCGGCAACCGGGCGCCGAAGTTCTGACCGACGATCGGCCCCACCGCGAACGCCACCGCCATGGCCGGCAGGAAAATCGCCTGCATGACGCGCGAGCCGATGCCGAAGCCCGCTTGCGCCGCCGAGCCGAAATGACGGATGCACCAATAGATCACGCCCATGTAGACGAACATGAGCAGGAACTCGCCGCCCGCCGGCAGCCCGATGGCCAGCATGCGCCGCCATGAGTGCAAACGCGGCCGCCACTGCTCGGGATGGAACGACACGTACTTTTCCAGGCGATGGAAATACACGCCGAGCATCGCCACCGCGACAGCAATGGCCAACGTGCTCGCCAGGCCGGCGCCGGCCACACCCAGCGGCCGGTGCGTCACCCAGCCGGCGATCAGGATCGGCGCCAGGATCACGTTCAGCAGCACCGTGACGATCTGCGCCACCATGGTCGGCTTCACGATGCCGGTACCGCGCAGCGCCGAACCCATCGCCACCAGTGCGAACTGCAGCGCCATGCCGGGAAGAAACCAATAGAGATAAGTGGAGCCCGCCGCCAGCGTCGCCGCATCGGCGGCCACCGACTCCATGTAGACGCGTGTGAGCAGGAAGCCGCCCGCCAGCGTGATCGCCCCGCACAGCGCCGACAGCACCAGCGACTGGTTGAAGATCAGGTTCGCCTCGGACTTGTCCTTGCGCCCCGCCGCCTGCGCAATCAGCGCGACCGTGCCCACGCCCAGCACCTGCGTCAGGCCCAGCACGATGAACATGAGATTGCCGGCTGCGCTCACACCGGCGATGGCGGCATCGCCCAGGTGCGCGACGAAGTACAGATCCACCAGATAGTAGAGCGTCTGGAAGATCATGCCGAAAGCGATCGGCGCGGCCATGCCGACAATGTGGCGAACCACCGGCCCCTGCGTCAGATCCTTCAAGCGGCACCTGCTGCAACGACGGCGTGCCGTGGCACGCCGTCTGCTTGGTCACACCATCGCTTACTTGATCTCGTAGACCAGGTTCACGGTGGTCAGCGTATCGGTCTTCTTGAAGCCGATCGGCGGATCGGTGTTGTGACGCACCGAGTAGCCCACCGCCAGCGCCAGCACCGAGTTCATCTTCACCTGCAACGCCAGGTCGTTCTGGAAGAAGGTGTTGTCGGCACCGGCTTCGACCACGAACTTGTCGATCAGCGAAGTGGTCTCGGTGAACTTGTGGTCCAGATCGAGCGTACCGCGGAACACGGCTTCGCTGTCGGTGTCGCCGCGCTCCAGCAGCACGCCGGTCACGTCGTCGAAGGCATCGCGGGTTTCGAAGAACTTGTAACCCACGCCGGCGGTGCCGACGAACTTGGTGCGGTCGCTGTCGATGAACTTGCGGCCCAGACCGGTCGAGACCGTAGCCTGGTACTCGAAGCCGCTGAACTGGTCATCTTCGTAGCGCGCCGCGCCGAACCAGAAAGTCTTGGGAGTGAAGTTATAATCCGACTGCGTGAACGCTTCCCAGCGTTGCGCAGTGGTGCCATCGGAATCCGAGGCGTACAGTCCCGCTAGTCCAAACTGATTTTTCCAATTGCCGTCCTCGCGAGCCAGGGCCAGTTTGGCGTTGGCAGTCTGGGTTTCGGTGTTGCCGCTGGAGATGACCAGGCCGGCTTCGCCCTTGCCCGTCCAGCCCTGCGCTTGGGCGCCGGCCATCGCCAGCCAGCCCGCGAGCGCCGTGCCCAGGATGAGTGAAAGCTTTCGCATGCAGAATCCTCCGGAAAAAAACCAACCGCCGCTCATAGCAGGCCGGCGGGGCCGCACAGAATACGTGAACAATGTTAGTGGCGGAACTGCAACCGATGGCCATGCGTATGGCCAGATGAACTCACCGGCAGCCTGCGACGCAATCGAGCGAGGGAGCATGACAGCGTTTCTGCGCCGGCAAACCGGCGCTCGGGCAGCCGCCGCCGGGCCGCGTTGGCACATCGGCGGATTGTTGCTGACCATGGCCATCGTCAGCGTCACGGTTGTCGCTGCCACGCGACAGGAACCCGCCGCCCACTCCCCGAATCGTTATAAGTTCACCAAGGACACCGTGTCCGAGCTGGCCCGCCAGCTGGCCACGGAGCCGCGCCAGCAGGCCAGGCTGGACAGCGGCTCGCCGCTGCGTCAGATCACGTACGACCAATACCGTGACATCCGGGTGAATCCCGACAGCGCCGTGTGGCGCAACGATCAGGTACCGGTGCGGGCCGAGCTGCTGCCGGCCGGGTTCCTGTTCCAGACACCGGTGACCGTTTCCATCGTCGAGGACGGCGTGGCGCAGGATCTGAAATCCACGCCGGACACGTTCCTGCTCGGCCCGCTGGTGGCCAAGCAGCTGCAGAACCTGTCGCTGCCCTTGTCCGGCTTCCGGCTGCGCTCGCACATCAACACGCGCTCGGTCTGGGACGAATTCCTGGTGTTCCAGGGGGCCTCGTACTTTCGCGCCGTGAGCAAGGACACCGTATATGGCCTGTCGGCGCGCGGCCTGGCCCTGAAGACCGCGCATCCCACCGGCGAGGAATTCCCCGAGTTCACCCATTTCTGGATCGAGCGTCCGGGCACCAACGCCGCCGGCGTGGTGATTTACGCGCTGCTGGAAAGCGCATCGACCACGGGCGCATATCGTTTTGCGGTGATCCCCGGCAGCGAGACCATCATGGACGTCGACGTGACGCTGTTCCCGCGCGTGGCACTGGAAAGCGTCGGCATCGCGCCGCTCACTTCCATGTTCTTCTTCGACGAATCCAACCGGGCGCGCATCGACGACTTCCGCGACGAGGTGCACGACTCCGACGGCCTGCAGATCGTGCTGGATTCGGGCGAACAGATCTGGCGACCGCTGGCCAATCCGACCCAGCTGCAGTCCTCCAGCTTCACTTCGGCGGCGCCGCGCGCCTTCGGCTTGGTGCAGCGCTCGCGCCGCGCCTCCGATTATCAGGACCTGGAGGCGCAGTACGAGAAGCGGCCGAGCGCCTGGATCGAGCCCACCGGCGACTGGGGCGCCGGCGCGGTGCAGCTGATCGAAATCCCCAGCGACCGCGAAACCAACGACAACATCATTGCGTTCTGGCAACCGAAGGACGCCATTCCCGCCGGCAAGCCCTGGCACACCTCCTATCGCATGCGCTGGACGCCGCTGCCGCGGGTGCTGCCGGCGCTGGGGCGAGTGACCATGACGCGCACCGGGCCGAGCTTCGATGGCAAGCGACGCCTGTTCACCATCGATTTCGAAGGGGCGGGCCGCAGCCTCGAAGGACTGCAGATCGACATGGGCACTTCCGCCGGGAAGGTGAGCAACATGAACCTGCAGACCAACGCCATAACGCGCGGACTGCGCGCCAGCTTCGAGCTGACGCCGGGTGACGCCAGCCTGGCGGAACTGCGCTTGCGCCTGCTGCGCGGCAACCGTCCGGTGACCGAAACCTGGCTGTACCGATGGACGGCCAGCTAGAAACACGAATGGTCTCTGCGCCCCCGCCGGTCGGCGATCAGGAACGACAGGAGTGGCCCCACGGCGCCATGCTGCCGGAGGCGCCGCTGGACATGCCGGTGCAGGATCCCGCGCGTGTGCCCGAGCACACGCCTTACGAATTCCAGCGCTTCTCCACCTGGATTGCCCGCACCCTCGCCGCCGGCACCACGCTCGGCATCGGTACCTACGGTGTGGTCGAAATGCTCGGCATCGTCAACTTCGGCAACATGACGGTCCTGCAGGGCGTCATGGTGTTCTTCTTCGCCGTGACACTGCTGTGGATCGCGTTCGCTGCCGGGTCGGCCGTGTGCGGTTTGCTGACGCCACGCCAGCGCTATCGAACGGCGCCAGCGGACGGCACGCGCACCGCGCTGCTCATGCCGGTGTACAACGAAGACCCGATCCGCACCACCGCGGCGCTGCAGGCCATGGCCGAAGCGCTCGCCGACATCGATGCCGTCCGGCATTTCGAGATCGTCATCGTCTCCGACACCACCAACGTCGACATGTGGATCGCGGAGTCGCTCGCGGTCGAGCGCTTGCGCCGCGCGCTGGCCTCGATCATGCCGGTGCGCTATCGCCGCCGCTGGCACAACGTCGGCCGCAAGGTCGGCAACGTCGAGGACTTCGTCAAGCGCTGGGGCGGCCATTACGACTACATGATCGTGCTGGACGCCGACAGCCTGATGAGCCCGACCACGCTGCTGGCGCTGGTCGAGCGCATGCAGGCCGAGCCGCGGCTCGGCATCCTGCAGACGGTGCCGGCGCTGATCGGGCAGCTCAGCCTGTTTGCCCGCATGCAGCAGTTCGCCAGCCGCGTCTACGGAATGCCGATCGCGCGCGGCCTGGCTGCGTGGTCCGGCGATGACGGCAATTACTGGGGACACAACGCCATCATCCGCGTGCGCGCCTTCGCGCAGGCCTGCGGCCTGCCGCAACTGCCGGGCCGCAAGCCCTTCGGCGGTCACGTGCTGTCGCACGATTTCATCGAAGCGGCGTTCATCCGCCGCGCCGGCTGGAAAGTACAGCTGGCCGCCGACCTGCCCGGCTCGTGGGAAGAAGGCCCGCCGTCGCTGACCGACGTCGCCATTCGCGACCGGCGCTGGGCGCAAGGCAACCTGCAGCACGTGAAACTGATCACCGCGCGCGGCCTGTCGTGGACCAGTCGGCTGCACCTGGGCGTGGGCATCATGAGTTACCTGTCCTCGCCGCTGTGGCTGCTGCTGATCCTGATCGGCTTCGCGCTCACGCTGCAGGCCACCCTGATCCGGCCCGAGTACTTCAGCAAGACCTTCCAGCTGTTCCCCGACTGGCCGGTGTTCGACGCGCACCGCATGATGCTGCTGTTCCTGTTCAGCATGCTGGTGCTGCTCACGCCCAAGATCATCGGCTTCGCGATGGCGCTGCTGCGCAACCAGGTACGGCGCGGCTGCGGCGGCATTCTCGGCCTGCCGGTGAGCGCCGTTCTGGAGCTGGTGCTGTCGGCGCTGTACGCGCCGGTGATGATGCTGGTGCAGACCCAGCACGTATTCAGCATCCTGACCGGCAGCGATTCGGAATGGAACGCGCAGCGGCGCCAGGCCGAGGTCATCAGCTGGCGCGAAGCGGCGCATTTCCACTGGAAGCATTCGCTGATCGGCATCGCCACCGGGGTCGTGGCGTTCCTGCTGTCGCCGACCCTGCTCGCCTGGCTGTCGCCGACCATCGCCGGGCTGGCGCTGGCGATCCCGCTATCGAAAGTGAGCGGCAGCGTGCGCACCGGGCAGATACTGTCACGCCTGGGCCTGCTGCGAATCCCCGAAGAACGTTCGCCGCCGCAGCTGCTGCAGCGGCGCGACCAGCTGATCCACGATGCCGCACCGCTGCCGTCGGATGGCCTGCAACACCTGGCCTCGCACGCAAACGCGCGCTTCATCCAGATTGCCTGCAACCTGCCGCGCCCGACGGATCCACGCGGTCATCCGAATCCGCATCGTCTCACCGCGAGTCATAAACTCGCCCAGGCTCATTCGCTGCGCGAGGCGCTCGACTGGCTGAGCACGCCGGAACGAATGGAAGTTGCCGCCGACCCGCGCCTGCTGAATCAGCTGGCGCAGCTCCACGGTACCGCGGCGTTCACAGATTCAACTTCAGCTGCGCACTGATGACGTTGTCGTCATAACCGCGGAAATCCCGGTTCGAGGAGCGGTCGATCCAGCGATAGACGATGCCGATGGTCAGCAGCTGGCGCGGCGTGTAGTCGATGCCGAGCTGCAGCGTCTGCACATCGTCGTTGCGGTCGCGCTCCAGCGGCAGCGTCACCAGGCTGTCGCCCTGGTAATCCTGGCTCTCGTACGAATACAGCGCCCCGATCTGGATCTTCTCGGTGGGCGCCCAGCTGGGCGCGATGCTGACGCCGTCGGCCACGAAATAATCCGACTCCGCGTCCACGTAGGCCTTGAGATCGTGCCAGGCCTTGATGTCGAAATGGATCTTGCTGCGCGGTTCCCAGCGCAGCGTCGCGTCGGCGACGGTGCCGGAATAATCGGCCAGCGCCGGGTTGTCGTACTCGCGCTTGAGATAGCCGGCCCGCAGCTTCAGGCCGGTCTTCTCGGTGAACTCATATTCGATGCGTGCGCCCGGCACGCGCTCCTCGTATCCGCGCGGGGTGCCGGCAAGATTCTCGGCGATCGGAAACTTCGCATCGGTGTAGCGATACTCGAAGGCGAACAGATTGCCGGCGGGCGTCACGTACTCCAGACCACCGCGGCCGCTGGTGCTCTCGAAATTCTCGACCCGGCGCGGCGCGGCGCTGTGATCGGTATCCATGGCCGCCGCTGCCGCAAGCAGACGCCAGCGCGCGCCGATGGCATAGCGAAATTCCGCACCGTACGACTGCGCATCGACGACGTCCTTGCTGAAGAAGCGGTAGTTGGCCAGGCTGGCCTGCGAGCGGTCGTACTGCGCCGTGAGTCGGCCGGACAGACGCGAGCCCAGCTGCCAGTCCCACCTCGCGTCGGCGCTGCCGCCGGTGTAGTCGAGGCCGTCGTTGCGCTGATAGCGCACGTCGTCGAGCCGCAGATCGGCGAAGAACACCTGGCGCGAGGCGTCCAGACGGATGCGCATGCCGGCGGAGGCGCGATTGACGTAGTCGTTGCGGCTTTGCGGCGGCGGGATGGACGGATCGCTCGCCAGCAGCCCGTCCGGAATGCGGAACAGGTTGTCGTCGTACAGATAGCGGTCGGCAAGCGTGAGCTTGAACGGATCCTGCGCTTGCGCGGCCCGGTCCCGGGCTTCCGCGGCAGTCATCTGGGCCTGCGCCGTGTTCGCCAGGTGCGCCGCGATCACGGCCGGCAACAACGTCGTCGCACGGGCCCACCGCCGCAAGTCAGTCCTGCCGGGTCTGAAGTGACGCCTCATACTGTCTTCCTCTTGTCCGGCCGGAATGCGACCGGGCTTCAAGCCGATAAAGATCGAGCGTGCGCGCCGCGATGGTGGTCCACTCGAACGCGGACAGATCGGGCCGCTGCGAAGCGGCCGCCGCGCTCTGCGCGACACGCGCCTGCTCCAGTAATCCGGTGGTGAGCGGACCGTCGTACAGCCGCAGCCAGCGCGAGCCGACCTTGCCGTGAATCTCCGGCAGCGAACCGAGGCGCGGCGCGATCACCATGCGATCGAACGACAGCGCCAGCAACACGCTGCCCGAGTTCAGGATGCTGTCGAAAGGCAGCGCGACCAGGTCGGCCGCGCCGAAAAATACCGGCACCTGCGACTCGGGTATGAAGCGCAGATGCAGATGAATACGCGCATCCCCCTGTGCCAACCGGGCGATCTCGCAGGCGGACACGCCCGGCCCGGGCTCGCCGGCGATGACCAGCTGCACGTCGTCGCCGGCCATGCGCCGGAACGCCTCGATGAGCAGCGGCACGTTCTTGTACTTGCGCACGTTGCCGAAGAACAGGATGGTGAAGCAGTCACGCCGCAAGCCAAGCTGCTCGCGACTGACTTCGCGTACAGGCGCAGGGGAATACTCGTCGCGATAGTGACCGTGCGGGATGACGGCGGACGGCTTGCGCCGCAGCGGCGGATACATGCTGGTTGCGCTGCTCAGCCCATTCGCCGTAAGCGCGATCACATGAGTGCACAGACGCGGAAACCACAGTGGGAACAGCCACGACGACAACCAATGATCCTTCTCGTGCGACTTCAGGTTGTGCATGGTCCAGACGATGCGGGTACCGCGTACGCGCAGCCACAGCATCAGCAACGCCAAGCGCGCATGCTTGCCGAGCGCGCGCCACCAGGAGCCCGTCAGCAGGTGCGAGTCCGGCCAATGAATGTGGAAAACGTCATAGCGCCGCAGCAATCCGCGGCGATAGCTGAACTCCTCGAGCGCCGCACCTTCGGCCTGCAGCATCGCCGAGTACTTGCGCAGAAAAGCCGTACCATTGTCCTTGGGAAATGCCAGCACCCGCACGCGGCGTTGCACTTCATCGAGCTTCAGCTCAGAACGCGGCGCGCTGCGCCAGCGTTCCACCTGCTCGGGCGATCGCAGCTGTCGTACTTTGTCGAGCAGCGCTTCCGTCTGTTCCAGAAGGCGATCGCGCGAGGACATCCCGAACAGGGCAGCATCGTCGCTGCGACGCATGAGCTCGCGCACCAGCCGCCGCTCCGCGAACACCTGGGCGAAGCGGAAGCCGCGACGCCGCACCGGGATCAAGGTGGCGCGCGTCGCCGACTCGACCGACGTACCGAGCACCGAGAACGTGTCCTGCCACTTGAATTCGGAAACGCCCTTGCCTTCGTAATAATGCGAGCTGATGCGCACTCGCGCCCACGGGATGCGCAGCGCATCGGCGAAGATCGCGGCATGCAGTGACTCGCAGTACACCCGTGCGCAGGTACCGAGCCGACGCAGGAATTCCTCGACCGGCAGCCGCGGGCTGATGACCTCCAGACCCGCATCCGCCGCCGCCGCCGCGATGTGCGACCAACGCTCGGAATACACGTGCGGGACCAGTCCGACGCGGGTCGCACCGGTCTGGTCTACCGGCCATACGCGATCCACCAGGAAACCCGGATCGCACAGCGCCAGCTCCGGCTCGATGCCGAGCAGCTGCGCCGTCAGATGGCCGCGCACCGCGCCGAATCTCACGTCACCGTGCAATACCGAACCTTCCGGCCAGCTTTCGGGATTCGGCCGCAGCCCCGTGCCCATGATGATCTTACGTCCCTGCAGCGCATTGAGCCGGCCGTCGAGCGTGGTGCCGGCGCCCACCAGCCACTGCGCCGCGGTCAGCTGCTCCAGGTCCGGCAGCAGGCGCCGCCACAGCACGCCGTTCAGATCGTCGCCGACATTGCCGCCGGGCGCGTGGTAGTAGAAAACCTTCATGCGGGTTGCTCCCTGCGCCGGCGACGCACGATACAGACGAGTGCGACGGCGCTGACGCCGCCCACGACGAACAGACCCAGAACGTCCTTGAGCAGGCCGGTCACCGGCAGCAGCCGGCACAGCAGCAAGCCGACCGCCGAGACCGCCGCCAGCAAGGCGATGGCGCGCAGGCCGTCCATGACGCTGGCGAGCGTCTGGCTGCCCTTGCGGATCGCGAACCATGCCAGCAGCGGCGCCCGCAGCAGAATTCCGGAGAGCGACAACGCCAGCGCCACCCCGATGATGCCGAACGGCACCGCGGCCAATACCGCCGCCGCGGTCAGCAGCAGATTCAGGAACGCGAACAAGCGATCGACGTGCGACTGCTCCGACGCCAGCAGGGTCATGCGCGTCACGGTCGCCAGCACCTGCGACATGAACAACGGGCTCAGGGCCTGCAGGATCGGCACCACCGGGGTCCATTCCGGCCCGAGCACGAAGCCGATCAGCTGGGTCGGGCCGACGGCGATCCATACGCTGACCGGTATCGCCACCGCCAGGAACAGGCGCTGCGTGCGCACCACGTGCTGCTGGAACTCGGCTTGGGTCTCGCGCGTGCGCGACAGCAGCGGCAGCAGAAAATTGGCCATCGCCGGCGCCAGCAGGGTGAGCGGCACGCTCAGCAGCTGGTTGGCACGGTTGAACAGACCGACTTCCGTCAGCACCATGAAGAAGCCGATCACGATGGTCGGACACTGCGCGCGCGTGATGCTGAGCAGATCGGATCCGACCACGTGCCAGCCGGTGCGCAGGGCGCTGCGATATTCGGGCGTGACGGAAAATCTTTGCGGCCGCAACGGCGCGAACGAGAAGGCCAGCAGCGTTCGCCCGGCCGCGCCGACCAGCTGCGCGAGTTCCAGCAGCTCCACGCTGCGGGTCCAGTGCGATCCGATCCAGGCCGCGGTCACGCCCAGCGCGAGACCGCCGATCTCCACCAGCGCCAGCCGCCCCACCATCATCTCGCGCCGCAGGTTGGCGCGCGATTGCAGGCCCCAGGACTCGATCATCAGGCTGCACGCCAGCCCGGCGCCGATGGCCACCAGGTCGGGCACGCCGAACATGGCGGCCAGCAGCGGCGATCCCAGCAGCATCACGAGCGCGACCGCCACTCCCAGCGCGACCTGCGTCCACCACAGGCTGGAAGCCAGCCGCGCATCGTATTCCCTGCCGGTCACCGTCGCGGTGCTCAGGCCGCCGTCGTTGATCGCCTGCAGCACCAGGAACAGCGGCAGGGTCAGCGCGAACTTGCCGAACTCCTCCGGCAGCACCAGGCGCGCCAGCACGACGTACTGCAGCAGGTGGATGGAGATCTTGCCGGTCTGCCACAGCAGCGACGAGGACGCCTTGCGATCCAGCTCGCGCGTGCTCATCACCGGCTGCGGCGCACCGGGCAACGGCGTCATTAGCGCCGGGTTCGCGCTCATGGCGACCCCACTCTTTCGGCCGGCTCCTTGCGCAAGCCGTCGACCGGATCGGCATCGTTGCTGCGCAGGGCCCGCTCCCGCCCCGGTCGGGAGTCCAGTGGCTGCAGGATGGATTCACGCTGGCGCGGAAATGACAGGGTGGAGCCGGACTGCTGCGCCCGAATCGCGGTGTCCCACACCTTCAGGTATTCGTCGAATGCGCGCTCGACGCCGAAGTCGCGGCTACGCTCGACGCACGCTTCGAAGAAATCCCGGCCGCGCCAACCGTCATCGATCAGACGGCTCAGCAGAGCCGCCAGCGCGGCGCTGTCGCCCGCGGGAAAGACATGGCCGGTGCTGCCGGCATCGACGATCTCCGGCATGCCGCCCACGTTCGCGACCAGCGACGGCACGCCGTGCGCATAGCCTTCGTAGATCACGCGGCCGAGCGGTTCTTCCCACACCGACGGCACCACCAGCACATCGATCTGGCGGAAGAAATCCGCCGGCTTGACGAAACCCAGGAAGCGGACGTTGGCAGCGGCGTAGCGCTGGCGCAGCGACGCAGCGTAGTCGTCGTCGCCCTTGCCGCCCAGCAGCACCGTCAACTGCGCGGCCGGCAGGCGGCCGGCCGCATCCAGCAGCACCTCGATGCCCTTGGTGTTCTCGATGCGGCCGAGATAGCCCACCACGATCGAAGTACCCGGCGCCTTGTTCTCGCGCGGCCGGGTCACCGGATCCATCTTGTTGATGCCGTGAATGATGTACTTGTGCCGCACCTCGGCGAACAGGCCCGTCTCCTCGAGCCGCGTCAGCATGCGCCGGCTCAGGCTGATCACCGCGGCCGGCAGATTCGAGTGCGTGCGGCGGGGAATCGCGAACAAGCGGCACGAACGACACTGCACGGCGCAATTGTGCGCGCCCACCGTCATCGTCGATTTCGGACAGCCGAGATAGTAGTCGTGCAGCATCTGCACCAGGGGAATCCGCTGCCGCCGCACGGCACGCCATAACGCAACCGAGAAGCCTTGCAGATTCCCGGTCTGCACCACGTCCGGCCGCTCGCGCCGCAGGATCTTCGCCACGCGCGCGGCCATCACCGGATTCCAGGCATCGATGCCGTGCCACAACATGCGCGCGACGCGGCTTCTCGCCTGTTCCGACTGCTTCCAGAAAATATTGGCCAGCGGTACGTAATAAGTTTTCACGCCGTTGATCATGCCTTCACGCGCAACGCCGTCCGGCGCGAGGCTGATGGCCACCGCCTGGTGCCCGGTCGCGACCAGCGCCTCGGCCAGAATGCGCACCGTGCGCTCGGCGCCGCCGCGCTCGTTCGGTGCATACAGGGTCGATACGAAGGCCACTTTCATGTCGGCTCACCGCTCAAGCGCGCAGCTCGATGCAACAGAACCAGGCGTAGCGATGCAGCAGCGGTACCCGGCACAGCACCCGGTCCAGCCACCAGGCGGCGCGCGTCAGACGGCTGTCGGCCTTCGGTTGCGACGTCACGAACGCCAGCAGCGGTGCGACCAAGCCGAAGTACGTCACTTTGATCGACTTGAACTCACGCGCCATGGCACGCAGGTCGCGCGCCAACAGCGGATGCTCGTCGGGTGTGCGCAGCTCGGGCGTGCGGTTGCGATACCAGTTGACCACCGGGTTGTGGCCCAGGGGCTCGGCGAAAATGGCGATGCCGCCCGGGCGCAGCACACGCCGCAATTCCCGCACCGCTCGCGGGATATCCAGGTGATGAACGATGCCGCTGCCGGCGACCACGTCGATGCTCTGATCGGCCAGCCGCATGTCCTCGGCGTTGTCCACCACGAACTTCAGGTTGGGCAGGCAGTGCTGGGCCAGCAGACTCTGCGCCTGGCAGATCGCCACGTCCGAGATATCGATGCCCGTGACCTGCCGCGCCACCGGTGCGACTTCGAATGCCAGGCTTTCAGCGCCGCAGCCATACTCGAGCACGACGCGATCGACGCTCTCTTCATGCACGCGCCGCCGGTACAGCTCGAAGCCGTAGCTGATGGCATCGTAAAATTTACGGACGCGATCCTCGCGCGCGGAATCGTCCTCGAACCTTTGATTGTGAAAGTCGCGCTCCCTGTCGATACGTTGAGCTGCGTCCATAGGTCTCCTCGCTATGTCCTGACTGTGATTGCTAGCCGACCCGGCCCAATCCCCATGTCGGTTGCCGTGCAGCGCCGAACTGCTCGCGCTGCACGTCTACGATCGCCTGGCCAAGCTGCACGCCGCGGTCCTCCCAGCGGAACATCGCCGCGGCGACATCCAGCGCCTGCTGCTGCATCCGGTTGAGCTGTTCCAGCTGGTCGATGTGCGCCACGATGGCATCGACCAGCTCCTGCAGATCGTCGCCCGCCAGGGTGTGCTGGCGCAGCGTCTCGGGCAGTCCTGCCGCCGCCTGGGTCAGAGTGGCGACCGGCACGCGCGCGAAGATGTAGTCCAGGAATTTGAGCTTGAACCCGCCACCGATCATTTCCGGCACCACGGCCACGCGCGCCTGCGACAGCAGTCCGGCCATGTCGTCGACGAATCCGTGAAAACGGGTGGCGCGGCAGCGCGCGCTGAAATGCTCCAGCAATGTCTGCGGCACCTCGCCCACGATGTCGAGCCCGATGCCGTGACGCTGGAAGATCGGATCGGCCACGTCGAGAAAACGCCGCAGGTTCTCCTGCTTCATCACCCAGAAGAAGGAGCCGACGACGATGGCGCGGCGCGGCGTGTCGGCGGTGATGACCCGTTCTCGCGCCGGCTGGCCGGCATAGCCGGGTGTGAGCGTCATCGAGCGCACCGAATTGGCTCGCGCGCTCAGCGCTTGACGGTCCTCTTCGGTGATCGTGGTGAGAAGATCGACATTGCCTGCCACGCGCCGCTCCAGCGCGCGCACCTTGAGATAGTTCTGCCAGAAAGCCAGGCGCCGCGGCAGCGACGCTTGCGCCTGGCGTGACAGGGAGAACCACACGCTCTCCTCGTCGTTGTGCGATACGTGCACCAATACCGGCCGGCGGCGGCGCAGCTTGGCGCAATGCATCAGACAACGATCGAGCGCCCAGCCCGATCCGTAACCGTCGAACACGATCGCGTCCCAACGCTCGCGCAGCTGCTCTTCCAGCAAGGCCTTGTAGGTGCTGGTCGCATCGATGGCCGCAGCGTTGGGCAATGGACTGAACAGCGCAGCAATCTCGTTGCGCTTGCCATGCGGCACGCCGACCCATTGCATGCCGTTGGCCTCGCGCGGCACTGCATGCGTATCGCCGAAACCGAGAAAACGCACGGTGGCGCCGGTGGCCGCCAGGGATTCGGCCAGCTTCGCCGAGTACACCTTGGCGCCACCGTCCAGTGGATACGGCATGTAACGCGAGATCCACAGGCACCTCAGTCCCACGGGCGCAACTGCTTCAGGTCGTTGCACGCAGCTCTCTCCCCATATTCGATTGCGAGGACAGCGCGCGGCGCGCGCTCTTGGCCAGCCGGCCCTCGAACAGCTTCCACGAAGCCCACGAGACCGGCAGCGCGATGGCCAGGCTGACGGCGCCGAAGACGATCAGGCCGACCACCTCGCCGTAATGCGGCACCACGTACGGCACCACCAGCCGCTTGACCAGGCCCATCGCCAGCGTGTGCCAGAGATAGAAGCTGTAGCTGATGTTGCCGAGGAACTGGAAGGTCGGCCCGTGCAGGAACGCCGTCTGGCGGCTGCCGTCCAGGCAGATGCTGGCGAACATATGGAGGGAGGCGAGCAATGCCACCAGCACCGCGAGCCAGCGCCCGTCCGCCAGGAAATCGAGCATGGTGATGCTCAGATGCGCCGGCATGACGCCGGTGTAGCGCCAGGCGACCAGGAACAGCAGGAAGCTGAGCAACGGAAAGCGCAGCCAGCGCAGGTGCTGCGCGAACCAGTCGCGATACTTGAACACCAGCACACCGGTGACGAAGAACAGCGAGCGCGGAAACAGGCAGATGAACGCCGCCGCGGCCGCCGCCCACAGCGCCATCATCCAGTTCCGCGGCGGCACGCGTCGATGCAACAGCACACCCGCCGCCGCCAGCAGATAGAACACCCATTCGTAGCTCAGGCTCCACGAGCCGCGATGCACCATCGGGAACGGCGCGATCGGCGGCAGCAGCAGCAGGTTGCCGAAGAACAGCCCGGCCGCTTCCAGCGGGCCGGCGGCGTCGAACGGCTTGATCGCGAAGACGATGGACACCGCGGTGAGCGCGATCAATGCCGGCACCCAGGCCGAGAAAATCCGCACGAAGCGGTCCTTGAGGAAGCCGCCGACCGTGGCGTGGCGCAGCAGGCTGCCCAGGATGACGAAGCCGCTGATCATGAAGAACATCTCGACGCCGTAGGCGAGCGAGTTCCACAGGTAGGTGGCCGCGTCCGCCACCGGCGAGCCCGACGGCCAGGGCAGGATGCCGGCGCTGCCCAGGTGATAGACGAACACCACCAGTGCGCACAGCCCGCGATAGCCGTTCAGGGCTACATTGAAATCGGTGCGCCGGACGGCTGGTGCCTGGGTCTGCACGGTGCTCCGCCTCATCGAGTCCGGCCGCGCGGTTCGAGCACCGGCGGCTGCGGCTGGGTGCGCTTCGCATCATTGCCGCTGAAGTTGCGACGGAAGGCCGCGGCGGCGTTCGGCTGATGGTCGTCGGAAAGCTTGGCGTTGAAGTCCTTGGCCTTGTAGTCCCAGTAGTCGTGGTAGGCGACGTTGTTGCTGGCGATCCATTGCGCCATCTGATCGATGAAGTACGGATCGTCGCCGCCGCCGGCGCCGTTCGTGCGCTTGCCGGTGCCCCACTCCGGATACGACATCTGCTTGCCGTGCTGCGCGGCGAAGTCGCGGTGCCATTTCAGCCCGTACTTCATGTTCATGCGCGACTCCCAGCGCTGCTGCGGCGTGACCGACTTGGCGTCGACCGGCACGTTGTAGAAATCCATGCCGATGATGTCGACCACGTCATCGCCCGGGTACACGCTCTCCACCTTGAACGAGCCGCCCGCCGCCGGGCACCAGTCGAACTTGAAATTCTGACCGGGCACCGAGCGCAGCACCGCGACGATGCGGCGCCAGTAGGCCACCCAGCTCTGCGGATCCTTGCTGGCCGCCCAGGCGTACCAGTTGAAATTGAATTCCCAGCCGATGCGGATCACCGCATCGGCATAGCCGCGCTTGACCAGCTCCGCGCCGTAACGGCTGAACAGATCATCGAACCTGCCGGCCGCGCCGTCGGCGAGCGTGGCGCGCTTGCCGCCCGGCAGCATGGGCATCGAGAACACCACCGACTCGCGGCCGGCTTTCCGCCAGCAATTGACGGCCCAGGTGCCACCCTTCTGCAGCACGTCCCAGGAAATGAACTCGAGCACCACGTCCACATCGCGCCCCAGCCAGGCGGTGAACTGCGGCATGCGCTGGACGCCGGTGCAGCCGGCACCCTGATAGACGCCGAGTTTCGCCGGCGCGGCGCCGGCCGCAGTCATTGCCATCACACCGATCAGGATGGCCGAGAGTCGCGCGGTGAGGTGTGCGAGACGGGTCATGGCTCAACCTCCTCGGATCGAGGTCGCGGGATTCCAGGTCTGGTAGCGTTCGCCGCGAATCGAGCGCCATACACCCAGCCCCGCCCCGGCGAGCGCGCTCAACACATCGACGATCTGGGAAAACGGCCGCACCGAGGCGCGGCCGAGCATCAGACACAGCAGCGCTATCGCCAGCAGGCCCAGTGCCACGGGGGCCTGCCCCGCCAGCAGCAGCGCCGCCAGGAAGGCCAGGCCCGACAAGACGAGGAAGTAGATGCTCAGCCAGCGGACGAGCTTGTGCGACACATACTTGTAGCGGGTCAGCGCATCGGCATGGCGCAGGCGCGGCCACAGCAGCCGATGCACGTTGAACGCCTGGCAGGCGATGCGCACCTTGCGGCTGAACTCCTCGGCGGAGCAGGTGACCGATTCCTCGTAGGCCCGTACGTCGCGCGCCTGGATGACGCGGTAGCCGTCGACCAGCGCCATCAGCGACACGTACATGTCGTCGATGATGTGCGCCGGCGGCGCATGGCGCAGCTCGCGGCGCATGGCGAAGATCGAGCCGTCCGCCCCCATCATCGAGCCGGTGTCCGACTCCAGCCGCTTCAGCGCCTCTTCGAAACGCCAGTACAGCGAGCCGGAGGACGCGGTGACCGAGGCTGTGCCGTTGGTGTAGTTCAGATTGCCGCAGACGCAGCCCACCTGCGGATCGGCGAAATGACGGCGCAGGTCGTCGAGACAATCCAGGTCCAGCATCACGTTGGCGTCGGTGAAGACCAGCACGTCGGCGCCGGCATGCGCCGACAGCAGATTCATGCCGTAGGTCTTGCCGTGCCGCTCCGGGGAAACATGCAGCTGGATCCGCGACCGATGGCGCCCGAGGATCTCGGCGGTGCGATCGGTGGCGGCATCCACGTAGACCAGGATCTGCAGGCCGGGCTCGCGCGCACGCAACTGCAACAGATTCTGGATCTTTTGCTCGATCACCCGCTCTTCGTTGTAGGCGCACATGCAGACAGCGAAGTTCAGATTCCTGTTCGCGACGTGCAGCTGCTCGTCGGCGCGTCCGCGCCAGGCTCGCAGCGCCAGCAGCGACAGCGGATAAGTGACAAAGGGATGCAGCGCCAGCAGCAGGCTGAGCGTCGCGACGGTGACGAAGATCCAGATCACGGCACATCTCCCAACGTCATCGGCCGCGGCGCCGGTGTCGCACGCTCGATCTTGACCGGCTTGCTCTTCGCGCCGCGCCACGGCTGTGCCTTGATCCAGCGCACCGCGGGAGCGAACAGACACACCAGCACGACAACCACGGCTCCTGCCGGCAACAGCGCCAACGGACCCAGCTCGCCGGCGTTGGCCAGCAGACCGATGGCGGCGAACACCAGCACGGTGCTCAAACAGAAGCACTCGAGCGAGTACTGGCCGATGCCGGCGAGCGCGCGCGCCGGCAGCGAACCTTCGATGGCCGCGCTGGACGGAACCAGCTGCATCACGAACACCACCGACACCAGAAAATGCAGCAGGCGCAGCGGACCGAGCGTGGCCTTGTCGATGCCGGCCACGTCGATCGACCCCAGCAGCGGCAGCGACCAGCCGGCCTTGTCGATGACCTTGATCAGCAGCGCGATGCCCAGGAATGCGCCGCAGCCGACGATGAGGCTGCGGCGCGAAACCAGCGTCCGCAGCTTCGCGAACAGATCGCCGACGCTGCACATCATTCCCAGCACGAACACCAGCTGCCAGGCGAACGGATTGAAATTCCACGCGGCGAGGTTGATCGACGGATCGAGCTGCACGCACAGCCACAGCACCGCGGAACACAGCACCACGGCAATTGCGCTGGCGCGCGCGAGCAGCAGCATGAGCGGCGCGACCGCCAGCAGCACCACGTACAACTGCAGGATCTCGAAGAACGGCGGTGCCGACTGCAGGCTCAGGAACGAGACCAGCCCGGTCATGGCATCGCCGCCGCCGAGCGCCGCGATGGAGGCGAAGCGGGCGAGCCCGTCGTTGCCGAACAGCGGCGTGTGCAGCAGCAACAGCACTGCGCACAAGGTCAGAACGTTGGCGACATAGATCTGCCACGAACGATGCAGCGCCCGCACGTACAGCATCGCCGGGCCCCGTATCCGCAGCGTCTGCGCATACACCAGGCCGATCAGATAGCCGGAGAAGAAGACGAAGAACTCCGCCGCGCTCGACCATCCCAGCCGCGTCCAGGTCGGGAAGGGGTTGACGGTCGCGCCGCCGGTCAGCCGCTCGGCCACGCCGGCCAGATGGTCCACCGCGATCATGAGAATGCCGGCGCCGCGCACCAGATCGATCGACAGGTCACGCTGCATGGCGCACCTCCCGCCGGCCGAACAGCATTTCCAGCCAGCCGATGCGCTGCGGCCCGGCCATCGGCTCCTGCACCGGCCACAGCAGCAGGCTGGTGGCGACGCCGGTCACCGTCGGCGAGTACGCGCCGTTCATGAAATAGGCGACGCCGACCGCGATCCTCAGGATCAGCGGCGCGCTCGAACGCAGCAGGCAATGGAAAATGAATCCGAAGTACAGCAGCGCGCCCACCACGCCGAACTCGAAAATGATCTTGGCGTGCGCCATCTCGCCGGCGGCGTAGCCGCTGGCCGCCTCGAAATAGGATCCTGCGCCGTAGCCGAACAGCGCGCGCGACGGCGAGGTCCACAATTTGTCCGCGAACAGGTTCTGCCAGCCGACGAAGCGCTCGAAAGCGCTGGAGCCGCTGGAATTGAATTCGCCGGTGCGGTTCAGGATGACCTGCAGATGCAATGGCTCGGCGAACACGGCCAGCAGCGCCAGCAGCAGCAGTCCCTTGAGCAGCAGGTCCCAGCGTCCGTAAATGATCACGAACAGCGGCAGCGTCACCGCCAGGATCAGCAGGCCGGTGCCGGAATAGGACACCACCAGGGCGCCGGCATAAGCCAGCGTCCGCCACAGCCGCTCGCGGCTGCTCAGCTCGGCGATGAGCCCCAGCGCGCACAGCTGACTGAAGGTCGAAGGCTCGACCATGACGATGCCGTTGGCCTTGTAGATGGGCGAGCCCCAGTACAGCGGCGTCACATTGTTGTAGCCGTGCGTGCGGAACGCGTCCGGCACCCAGGTTTCGATGGGAAACGCCGCATCGCGGCCGATCGCGAACTGCAACACGAACTGCGCGATACCGAGCAGTGCGATCAGCACGCTCAGGTTGCAGAAGAACCGCACCGCATCCGCGGTGGTGACGCCCTCGCGCGCCACCGGCACGTAGGACAGGCCCAGCACCCCCAGCATCAGCACCGAGGTCAGCGAGAACATGTCGCCACGCCATACCTGGATCAGCCCCAGCACCGCCAGCATCGCCAGGAACCAGGCGAGGCGGTTGGAAACCAACTGCAGGCGCGAGCTCAACACCCCGATCGCCATGACCACGAAGCACACCGGCAGGACCATGCTCAGGCCCGGCATGGCACCGCCCAGCGGCGGCGAGAATTTCGACAACTGCGTCGCCATCACCACGGGCGTGAACACCAGGACCCTGGTCGGCCACGGCGCGCAGGCAGCCGCCGGCGCCGCCCGTGCGAAATTCTGTCTGCGCGCCTGGGCCAGGGTCGCCATCGCCTCGCCTATTCGTCGTTCACGACCGCGCCCAGCAGCGTGGCGCCGGTCGGTGCCAGACGCTCTTGCACGGCACTCACGTCGTTGAGCCGGGTGCGATGCCGGCGGGTCACGAGCAAATAGCCATTGGCGCGCGCCGCGATCATCTGCGCATCGGCATAACCGAGCACCGGCGGCGTATCGAGAATCACCACATCGTAGATCTCCCGCGCCAGATCCAGCAGATACTGCAATGCGCGGCTGCTGAGCAGTTCGTGCGGATTCGGCGGCATCGGTCCGGCGCACAGCACCGCCAGCCCGTTGAGTTGCGCGATGCTGACGATGGCCTTCTCGACGCTGCTGCGGCCAAGCAGCACATCCGCCAGTCCCACTTCGGCCGACAGGCCGAACAGGCTGTGCTGCGCGGGACGGCGGAAATTGGCGTCCAGCAGCAGCGTGCGCTCGCCCAGCTGCGAGAAGCTGATCGCGAGATTGGCAACCAGCGTGCTGGCGCCCGCGCCGCTGCGGGGGCCGCCGACGGCCAGAATTTTGTGGCCGCGATTGAACCAGCGCAGCATCAACTGGCTGCGCAGCATGCGGAACGATTCGGACGCGATGCTGAACGGCTGGTATGCGCTCACCAGCATGGGATGCAGACTCGACTCGCCACGGCGCAGATAGGCGTAGTTGAACTGGCGCGCCAGCGCCTGCTGCACATCGTCATCGCTGACCAGGCCGAGGCTGCGCGCCGCCTCGCCGAAGCGCAGCCCCTTGCGGCGTTGAACCACGATCACCCGCTTGATGTCGTGCTCGGTGACGCGGCCGGCCTCCGCCAGCAGCTCGCCGATCAGACGATGCGTGCGCTCGGGATCGGCAGCGGCGGCGGACGCCGGAATCTGGCCTGGAAGAGGATTAACTGACATGGCTCCCTCGAACTGTCCTGTTGCAGGTCGCGATCGTTGCCTCGAGATGTGCCGTACGGGTCATGCCGGCTTACCTTCCAGCACAGCGCGTACACCGCGAGCCGGGGGCGCACTCAGCTGCTTGAAGCTCGCACGCAGCCGCGGCACTTCTCCAAGCACCTCCAGTCCGGCCGCCCTCAGCAGCTCTTCGCCGTCGCGCACGCGGCGATCGAGCATTTCGATGGTGAGCGCCAGGGCCGCTCCCAGGATCGAACCGAAAATCAGCGAC
>JBDHQY010000275.1:0-4322 GCA_039807315.1 Steroidobacter sp.
ACGGTCGATCCCAACGCCTTGCCCGGGCGTGGGCCGTTACGAGTGGGAGCTGTGCTTGCCAATGCGACCGACCTTTCGTCTATTCGTCAAAATATACACGTAATTGGTTGATATTCATCAACCTTAACCCAAGTTCACCGAGATACCGAGGGAGCTACACCGGAGGCTGCCGACGCGCGCGTGTCGGCAGCAGGTTCGCGCGGCATCGATCGTCCCTATCGAAGCAGTCTATTTTGCCGCGATGTCAGTAGTTACTTACCATTGGCCATCCACTCGCCGCGGCATGGACCGGCGCCTGCTCCAACCCAGGATGCGGGCGTCGTGGTATTTGGGCTGCGGCGCGGTAGGACCATCGAAAACCTTGAGGTGAATCATACATGAGCACTCCCCGTCACTCCCGCGTCCTGATCCTGGGCTCCGGCCCTGCGGGCTACGCGGCCGCCGTCTATGCGGCCCGCGCCAACCGCAAGCCGCTGCTGATTACGGGACTGGAGGAAGGCGGTCAGCTCATGACCACCACCGAGGTCGACAACTGGCCGGGCGATCCGCACGGTCTGACCGGGCCGAGGCTGATGGAGCGCATGCGCCAGCACGCCGAGCGCTTCAACACCGAGATCCTGAACGATCACATCAACAAGGTGGACCTGTCGCGGCGGCCGTTCCACCTGGAAGGCGATCGCGGCGCCTACACCTGCGATGCGCTGATCATCGCGACCGGTGCCACCGCCAAGTATCTGGGTCTGCCCTCGGAAGAGAATTTCCGCGGCCGCGGTGTTTCCGCCTGCGCCACCTGCGACGGATTCTTCTTCAAGAACCAGAAGGTGGCGGTGGTCGGCGGCGGCAATACCGCGGTGGAAGAAGCGCTGTACCTGGCGAACATCGCTTCGCACGTCACGCTGGTGCATCGCCGCGATACGCTGCGCTCGGAAAAGATCCTGCAGGAGCACCTGTTCGAACGCGAGCGCGAAGGCAAGGTCAAGATCCTGTGGAACCACCAAGTCGACGAGGTGTTGGGCGACGACAACGGCGTGAACGGCCTGCGCGTGGCTGCAACCACCAGCCAGCTCAAGCAGGACCTGGACGTCGCGGGCGTCTTCATCGCCGTGGGTCACGCGCCCAATACGCAGCTGTTCGTCGACCAGCTGGAAATGCGCAATGGCTACCTGGTGGTGCGCTCGGGCCTGAACGGCAATGCCACCCAGACCAGCGTGCCCGGCGTGTTCGCTGCCGGCGACGTGGCCGATCACGTCTATCGCCAGGCGATCACGTCGGCGGGTACCGGCTGCATGGCGGCGCTCGACGCCGACAAGTATCTGGACCAGCTGGACGCCTCGCACAAGTCCTGAAGACCGGCAGCGCCGCGTCATGTCAACGCGGATACTCAGTTCCATCACCGAAGTCCCCGCAGCGCAGTGGAACGCGCTGGACCTCGGTGGCTCGCCTTTTCTGCGCCACGAGTTTCTCGAGGCGCTGGAACAGGAACACTGCATCGGCGAATCCCGGGGCTGGATCAGCCGTCATCTGTTGCTCGAAGACGAGCGCGGCGCACTGCAAGGCGCGGTGCCGCTGTACCTGAAGTCGCACTCCTGGGGCGAGTTCGTCTTCGATTTCAGCTGGGCCAAGGCCTATGCGCAGGCCGGCCTCGAGTACTACCCCAAGCTGCTCAGCATGACGCCTTTCACGCCGTCGAGCGGCGCCAGGCTCCTGGTTGCGCCACACGCCGATGCGACAGCAGTGCGCCGCGACTTGGCCGCGGCGCTGATCGAGCAGGCGCGCCACGACTCTCTTTCATCGGCGCATATCTTGTTCGTTGCCGACAGCGACCGTCAGGCACTCACCGACAATCATTTCGCGTGGCGCAAGGATTGCCAGTTTCATTGGCACAATCGCGACTACGCCAGCTTCGACGCTTTCATGGCCGCATTTCGTGCCGAAAAGCGCAAGAAAGCGCTGCGCGAGCGGCGACGAGTGCAGGAAAGCGGCGTCAGTTTCCTTACGCTTGCCGGCGAGGAAATCGACCCGGAGCTGTGGCAAGTCATATTCGCCTTCTCCGCCGGGACCTTCGAGCTGCACGGCCACGAGCACTATCTGAGTGCAGGCTTCTTCAAGAAAGTCGCCACGGCGCTGCCCGGCGCGGTGATGGTCAAGCTGGCAGTGCTGCGCAGCGAGCCGATCGCGGCGGCGATTTTCTTCAGGAGCGCCGACACGCTGTATGGCCGCTATTGGGGCGCCGCCGCAAACTTTCACAGCCTGCACTTCGAAACCTGCTATTACCAGGGTATCGACTACTGCATCGAACAAGGACTGCAGCGCTTCGAGCCCGGCACCCAAGGCGAGCACAAAGTGGCGCGCGGCTTCGAGCCGAGCGCCACCTGGTCGGCGCACTGGCTCGCCGACCGGCGCTTTCATCGTGCCGTGGAAACTTATCTTGCGCAGGAGCGCGCCGCCGTGGATCAATACATGGCGAGCGTCGAGCAGCACGTGCCTTTCAGAAGGACCTAGAAGCGGCCTGCCGGCAGCGCCGGTCGGGACACTGGCGGGAAGACGCTGCAGCTTATGGTTCGCTTCTCCAATTCCGACCAGCGTCCGCAGCCTTGATGCCCGGGCGCCCTCGAGGTTCGCTTGCGTGGTTCCATCGTCTGGTTGTCCGAACACGATTCGCCGGATGCATTCCCGCCGGTGGACCGCGCCCTGCGTGAACCCGATGGCCTGCTCGCCGCCGGCGGCGATCTGTCGCCGGCGCGCCTGATCGCCGCTTATAGACGCGGGATCTTCCCCTGGTACTCGCACGGCCAGCCGATTCTGTGGTGGTGTCCCGATCCGCGCGCGGTGCTGTTCCCGGGTGAATTCAAGACCTCGCGCAGCCTCGCCAAGAACATGCGCAACAAGGGTTTCGAGACCCGTTTCGATACCGCCTTCCGCGACGTGATCCATGCCTGCGGCAGCACCACGATACGGCCGGGCGGCACCTGGCTGTCACCGGAGATGCAGGACGCCTACGCCTTGCTGCACTGGCTGGGATACGCCCATTGCGTCGAAACCTGGCAGCACGGCCGCCTGGTGGGAGGGTTGTACGGCGTCGCGGTCGGACGCGTGTTCTTCGGCGAATCCATGTTCAGCCTGGAACGCGACGCTTCCAAGATCGCACTCGGCCGCCTGTGCGCCGAACTGGTCGAGCGCGGCTTCCACATGATCGATTGCCAGATGGCGACCCCGCACCTGATGAGCCTGGGCGCGCAGCTGATTCCGCGGGCACGGTTCATCCGGCAGCTGGCGGAGCATTCCTCGCTGGCGGACGATCTGCCAGGCTCATGGTCGCAGCCTGCGCCGGCCCTCATCGAGCCCGTCATTTCGTTGGAATGACGCCACCACGGCCGCCGGCGCAGCCCGGCGATTGTGGTTTCATTGCAATGGGTTCGCCCTTTATGCACAATTCGCGCGCTTTCCGGGAGCGCGCCCCGGAGTAATTCTCGCGAGTGTGCATGGCGAAAGAGGATGCAATTCAGATGGAAGGTCGTGTCGTCGACACGCTTCCCAACACGACCTTCCGGGTCCAGCTCAGCAACGGCCACACCGTAACGGCTCATATCTCGGGAAAGATGCGCAAGAACTACATTCGCATCCTCACCGGCGATCAGGTCACCGTGGAACTCACGCCCTACGATCTGACCAAGGGCCGCATCGTTTACCGCGGACGTTGATCCCCATGTGATTCCTAGCCGTTCTCCAGCAGCGGCTGTTCGCTGTCCGCGCGGGCCTCGACCTTCAGATTGTCCTCCGTTCCCACCGTCACGAAGGCGTGACCGCCGCCGACCAGGCGCCCGAACAACAGCTCTTCGGCCAACGGACGCTTGATCGCTTCCTGGATGACGCGGGCCATGGGCCGCGCGCCCATCTTCGGATCGTAACCCTTGCGCGCCAGCCATTCGCGCGCCGTGTCGTCCACGTGCAGTTGCACGCCCTTCTGCTCCAGCTGCGCTTCCACTTCGACCAGCAGCTTGTCGACCACGCGCTGGATGGTGCGCGGATCCAGGCCGTTGAACTGGATGATGGCGTCCAGGCGATTGCGGAATTCCGGCGAGAACAGCCGCCGGATCGCCTCCATGCCGTCCGAGGCGTGATCCTGCGGGGTGAAGCCGATGGACGGCCGGTTCATCTCGAAGGCGCCGGCATTGGTGGTCATCACGATGATGACATGGCGGAAATCCGCCTTGCGGCCGTTGTTGTCGGTGAGCGTGCCATGGTCCATCACCTGCAGCAGCAGGTTGAAAACGTCCGGGTGCGCCTTCTCGACTTCGTCCAGCAACAGCACCGAATGCGGA
>JBDHQY010000276.1:0-4301 GCA_039807315.1 Steroidobacter sp.
GCCGCGCCGGCCTCAAGGTCACGCTGCCGCGCATCAAGATTCTGGAAATTCTCGGCACTGCCCGGCCGCGGCACATGAGTGCGGAGGATATCTACAAGCACCTGCTGGAATCCCATGAGGATATCGGCCTGGCCACGGTGTATAGGGTGTTGACTCAGTTCGAGGCGGCCGGCCTGGTGGCACGGCATCACTTCGAGGGCACGACGGCGGTGTTCGAGCTCAACGAAGGCGAGCACCACGATCACATCGTTTGTCTTGACTGCGGCAAGGTGGAAGAGTTCATGGACGCCGGCATCGAGGAGCGCCAGCACGCCGTCGCCGACCGGCTGCAGTTCGATATCAGGGATCATTCCATGATCCTGTACGGCCGCTGCAAGCGCGTGAACTGCCCGTCACGAGAGCGGGACAAGGAAGGAAGGGGCCCGGTCTAGAAGCTTCTGCTCGGACCGAGGGCGCACCTGATTGCGCTGGCCTCCGTGTTTCCGGGGTTTACTCGCCATTCCTGCAAAGCCTGCCCTGCGTCAGTGGGAGACGACAATCCATCCTGCAGCGTTCGGATGGATTGCCGTTTGGCGGGAATGACAAGGGGGCAATGACGGGAACGACCGGGGAGTAGATCGGACCTTTCCTGGAGGGCCGGGATCCCGCAAGGCGCAGCTTGCCTGCGCCTGTTCTTGATGGCGAAGGGGGGCGTTCAGCGCGCCGCGACCTTCCTGCGTGTCTTTGCGTGCCAGTCAGCGGCGCCGGCTGGCCTTCTTCTTGATCGGTGTCGCAGTCGGCGCGCGCAGCATTTCGGCGGCGTGCTCTCGCGCTTTTGCCGTGATGTCGACGCCACCCAGCATGCGCGCGATTTCTTCCACTCGCTCGGCTGTGTTCAACGGATGCAGCGACGTGCGCGTAGTCTTACCGTCGGTGAGTTTGGCTACTCGTACGTGAGCGTGGGCTTGGCTGGCCACCTGCGGCAGATGCGTCACGCATAGCACCTGCGTGCGGTCGCCGAGCGTGCGCAGCTGTCGGCCCACGATTTCTGCCACGCCGCCGCCCACGCCGGCATCAACCTCATCGAAGACCAAGCAGGGCAGAGTGTCGGTCTGCGCGGCCGCTACCTGGATCGCCAGGCTGATTCGTGAAAGCTCGCCGCCCGAGGCGACCTTCGCCAGCGGCCGCGGCGGCTGGCCGGGATTGGCGCCGACCAGGAATTCGATCTCGTCCGCACCGTGCTGGCCGGCGGATTCGGCGGCCAGCGGTGCGACCGCCGCCTGGAACCTGCCGCCTGGCATGCCCAGTGTTTGCATCAGCGCGCTGACTCGTTCATTCAGTTCCTTCGCGGCTGCGAGGCGCGCGGCCGAAAGTTTCGTGCAGGCTGCGCGGAACGCCTTGTCGGCTTGAGCTAGCCGCGCTTCGATGCTCTCGAGCGAAGCTTCGAGTGTTTCCAGGCGTTCGAATTCACTGTTGAGCTCCACCTGCATGGTAAGCAGCTCGGTGGGCTCGACGCGATGTTTGCGCGCGATGGTCTCAATGGCGGCGAGCCGCTGTTCCACCCATTCCTGGCGCCCGGGATCGGCGTCGAGATCGGACTCGTAGCGTTCCACCGATTCCACGCCTTCGCGCAGTGCGATGAGTGATTCTTCGATGAGCTGCGTGATCGGCGCGAAGTGCGGATCCAGGTCGTTGAGCGTGCGTGCGACAGATAGCGCGCGCGAAACCGCTTGTTCAGCGCTCGAGTCCTCGGCCTCGCGCAGGAGCTGGACGATGGAACGTGCGCCTTCGGCCAGCCGGCCGCGCTGCGACAGGCGCAGGCGTTCGGCTGTCAGTTCTTCGATCTCTCCCGGCTCGAGGTCGAGGGCATGCAGCTCGGAGAGGTGGTATTTGAGCAATTCCAGCCGCGCTTCGCGGTCTTGCGCAGATGCCGCGGCTCGATCGCGCTCCTCGCGCAATGTGCTCAAGGATTGCCATTGCTTCGCGACCGTATCGACCAACTCGCCGTAGTCGCCATTACGATCCAGCAGCTCGCGTTGCGCCGCGCGCCGCATCAGCGACTGATACTCCATCTGCCCATGCACATCGACCAGCGCTTCGCCAAGCCGCCGCAGTGCCTGCACGGGCATCGCCTGGCCGTTCACGTATGCGCGCGACCGCCCGTCACTGCCGACGATGCGCCGCAGAATGCATTCGCCGTCGTGCTCGATGGCTTGATCGGAAAGCCATGCGAGTGCTTCCGCGTTGCCATCGACTGAGAATGTCGCAGAGACTTCGGCACGTTCCGCGCCATGACGGACTACTTCCGCACCGGCTCGCCCGCCGGCCGCCAACAACAGCGCGTCCACCAGAATGGATTTGCCCGCGCCGGTTTCTCCGGTGAGCACCGTCAGGCCAGGCCCGAGTTCGAGCTCGACAGCGTCGATGATCGCGAAATCGCGAATCTGGATATGGTTGAGCACGGAGGAAGTCAGTCCGTTGGCTGGCCGGCCAGCATGCGATCACCGCGTCCCCAACGCAGCTTGGAGCGCAGGATTCGATAGTAGTCGTGATCGGGTGGGTGCAGCAGCGTCACGCTGGAGCCCGCGGGCGTGACCACCAGCCGATCTCCGACCGCGAACTCGCCGAGCGAAATGCCGTCGCAAATGATCTGGGCGTTCACGTCCGGACGCTCCAGCAGCCGGACCTCGATGGTGGCGGAGCTGCGCACGACGATGGGTCGGTCGGAAAGCGTGTGCGGGCAGATGGGTGCGAGCACCACTGCGGCCAGCTCCGGATAAAGGATGGGGCCGCCGCAGGACAGGGCATAGGCGGTCGAGCCGGTCGCGGTGGCGATCACCAGCCCGTCGCCGCCGTGGCTGTTCACGTAGTGGTCGTCGATCCAGGTCTCGAAATCGAGCATTCGGCCGGACTGCCATTTCTGCAGCACCACGTCGTTCAGTGCCTGGCAGGTGCGTTCGGTGCCGTCCTCGCGGATCAGCTTCGCCTGCAGCATGGCCCGTCCTTCGCGCACATAATTGCCATTGAGGATGTCATCGATTCGCTCGCGGATATCGGCCGGCGCGATGTCGACCAGAAATCCCAGCCGGCCACGATTGACGCCCAGGATCGGTACGTTGTAGGGCGCGGCGAGCCGCGCAGCGTGCAACATGGTGCCGTCGCCGCCGACTGCCACGATCAGGTCGACCGCGCTGCCCAGTGCCGGCCCCGAATAGCGCTCCACCGGCAGCGTCGCCAGATCGATTGCAACATCCGGCGCCAACAGCACGCGTCGTTGCCGCTGATGCAGATGCGTCGCCAGGATCAGCATGGATTCGCTGACGCGTGGGTCGTGCTGGTTGCCCACCAGGGCAATGGTTTGAAACTGTGCGACGACTGGCATGGCGCCTCTTTTAGCATGCGTAGCTTGCCACCGTGCAAGCGAATGCATGGCGCCTTTGCTTGACACCGGCGGACGCCATGCTAGTTTCGCCTCGCGCCTGCGTCGAGGGCAGCAAAATGCCTTTCCTCACATGGGCTTGAGGTCGAAGATAAAGCGCCACTGCGGTGGCGTCGCAAGTCGGGATCGATGCGGATGGGTTTCGAAACCAACGAAGAGTTGCTTAGCGAGCGCGCCCAGCACCTGTTGCGGCGATTGGTCGAATACTACATTCGCGACGGTCAGCCCGTTGGTTCACGCACCTTGTCGCGTGACGTCAACCTGAGCGCCGCCACCATCCGCAACGTCATGGCCGATCTCGAAGAGCTCGGCTTCATTTCGTCGCCGCACACCTCCGCCGGCCGCGTGCCGACCGACAAGGGCTATCGATTCTTCGTCGACACGCTGCTCAAGTACGAGCCGTTGGAAGAGGCGCGGGTGGTGGAGATCCAGACGCGGCTGGGCGAGCCCTTCGACAACCCGAAGGCGCTGGTGGCCGCCGCCTCGAAAATGCTTTCGAGCGTGACGCGCCTGGCCGGCGT
Source organism: Steroidobacter sp. (assembly GCA_039807315.1). GTDB lineage: Bacteria > Pseudomonadota > Gammaproteobacteria > Steroidobacterales > Steroidobacteraceae > Steroidobacter. The sequence goes on from JBDHQY010000276.1 coordinate 3,940, forward strand.
GGTCACGCTACCGCGCCAGAGCCATCTGGCGCTCAGCCAGATCGAGTTCATGCCGCTGTCCGACAATCGCGTGCTGGCCATCCTGGTGGTGAACGGCCGTGAAGTCCAAAACCGCATCCTGCAACTGGAGCGCCGCTACAGCGCCGACGAGCTGCGCCGCGCCTCGAACTATCTGAACCAGGAGTTCGGCGGCAAGGAGCTGAGTCAGGTGCGTGAGCATCTGGTCAACCAGCTCAAGGAGACGCGCGAGAACCTGAACCAGATGATGCTGGATGCGATCCGGCTGGCGCAGCAGGTGGTCGATGTGCCGCCGCCGGCGGGCCGCATGGAATACGTCATGGCCGGCGAGACCAATCTGATGG
>JBDHQY010000277.1:0-4297 GCA_039807315.1 Steroidobacter sp.
TACCGACTTCCGCTGGGGAACGCGCGCCGGCGGACGGACGGACGCCAACATCGATGGCGATCTGTCCTATTACAAGTACACGAAAGCCGATTACCAGCCGGAAATCGTCGGGACTGCGCTTGGCAATCTCTCTTACGCCATCGTCCCAGATTTCTTCTACTGGCAGATCCAGGATTCGTTCCGTCAGGTACGCATCAATGAAGTGGAACCGGTAACAGCGGACAATCGGCAGGACACAAACCTGTTTTCAACCGGGCCACGGCTGCAATTTCCGCTCGGCAACCGCAGGACTCTGATGACCGTGGACGCTCAGTACGAGCACTCGAGCTACTCCGTTTCGGCGCAGGAAAGTGAGGTGCTACTGGGTCGCTTGGCAATCCTACGCCGCATCGGCACCAGCTCCACGATCAGCCTGAGCGCCACCGGGCGGCAGGTGAACTACGACGACCAGGCCGCATTCCCTGACTACGATGCACAGGATTACCTGTTCAACTGGACTGCCATTGGCAGCCGCACCACGATCGCGCTAGATGTCGGTTACTCCTATACGCAGCAGGAAGATCGCGATGACGACAGTCCCTACTTCCGGTTGAGTTTGTTGCGCAACTTGACGCCACGCACATCCGTCTCGCTGTACGGCAGCCACCAGTTGACGGGCTCATCGGACGCCATCCATTTCGGTCAGACGGGTGGCGGCAGCGGCCCGCGGACTTCCGATTTCTCCGTGAATCCCGATCCATTCACCCTGGAACAGGTAGGCCTGATCTACAGCTTCGTCTCGACTCGCAGCAGCATCGATCTCGAAGTCTCAATGCAACAAGATCGCTACCAAGTCTCCACTATCGACGACCGCGATGCAGTGCACGCGAACCTACAGGCGTGGACCATGCTGGGTCCCGTCTGGACAGTGGGTGCCTTCGGCGGCTATTCGCGAGAGAGGTACATCGAACGCGACGATATCGAGAGCACCTTCATCGATTACGGCATATTCGCCGGCGCCCGCATTGCCTCTCGCGTGCGTCTGGAGCTCAGCGCCGCGCACCGCTCACGCAAAACAGATTTCGGCGGCAGCGAGTACGCAGAAAACACAGTACGTGCGACGCTGTCATACACATGGGGGGAATCGGGATACTCCAGCGGCATCGGCATGCCGCGCTCGACACGCTGACGATTTACCTTAATTCAACGAGCTGCGACGAACCTGTCCGCGCGCCATTTTTCTGACAGTTCCGCGACATTAAGGAGAGGTCTTATGTCGGAGGTTGCAGACATTTGCTGCCTGCGGCTTGCGCATGGGAGCATGCAGGCTCGTTAAGACAGGCGAGCACTCCCATGCGAACCACATTCCTGCGCAGCGGCCTGCCAGCACTGTATTTCGTGCTGGGGGCCTTTCAGTCCGGCATGGCTGCTTCCATCTACGTCGATGGCAGTCTGTCGGCGAACTGCGCCAGCACCTACAGCAGCAACGCCCGCGCCTGTGGCTCCGGCTCCGAGACGGCCCACCGCACCATCGCTTCCGCAATGGCTGCAGCACAACCTGGCGACAGCGTGATGATTCGCGCTGGCAGTTATTCGGAGCGCCTCGTCCCTCCGCGCTCCGGCACTGCGACGCAGAACATCGTCATCAAGAACCAACCAGGCGAGAACCCCGTTCTCACTGGCGCCGACGAACCCGCAATTGCGCTCACCGGTCGTTCTTACATAGTGATCGAAGGCCTGACGGTCGATAACGTCGTTGGCTGGGCTCGCCTCGAAGACTCCACATACAACACGCTTCGCGGCATGACCTTTACACGAGCCACAGCCGAAGGCACGACCGGCGGTGTGAAGCTGGTACGCAGCCACTACAACAAGCTGCTCGACAGCAGACTCGAGGACGGCAACGACAACATCGTCCTTCAGGAGTCCGATCGCAATTTGATCGAGGGCAACACCGTCAAGACCGGACGCCACAGCCTTTTCAGCCTGCGCTGCGGTAGTTTCAATGTGCTCAGGAACAACATATTCAATAACACCGAGCAGAAGGCAGGCGAAATCTACGATTGCGAAGGCACCAGCGATGCGCCGGTGAAGCTTGACGCCACCAAACACAATCTGGTCGACAGCAATCGTTTCAGCTATACCCGTGCCGCCTCGGCCGACTATCGCTACAACGGCATCCAATACTCGGGACAGTTCGGCATCGTGCGTCGCAATGCCTTCTACGACAACCAGGGGGGCGCGCTGAACTTTCAGGTGTACTCCGACGAAGCGCTCTACAACTACGGCCATCGCGTTTACAACAATACGTTTTTCAACAACAAGTGTTACGCCGTCGGCGCGTCCGGTGCCTCCACCTCGAGCAAATACTCCGACAATCGCGTGCTCAACAATATTCTCTTCGCGAATGTCGGCTGCAACAGCGAACAATCGCAGACGAATATCGGCAACACCACTGCCGTGATCTTGAGCAGCAATGCGACGCCGACCACTGCTCCTCTATTCGTCGATCAGGCCGCCCGCGATCTGCATCTGCAGGCCGGTAGCCCGCTGGTAGACAGCGGAACTTTCATGACGCAGACGAGCGGCGCCGGTAGCGGCAGTGTCATCACGGTCGCAGATCCGAATTACTTCTATGACGGCTTCGGCATTCCCGGAGAAAGCGGGGATCTGGTCCAATTGCAGGGGCAAACGCAGACGGCACGAGTCATGGCGATCAATTACGCCACCAAGCAGATCACCGTCTCGCAGTCGCTGAGCTGGAGCAGCGGCCAGGGCATCCATCTGGCGTTTGCGGGCGCGAAGCCCGATCCCGGTGCGTTCGAAACCGGTCTGACGACAGCAACGCAGCCATCGCCACCGACCCATGTGCAGGTTGCCCTGTAGGCGTGTCGAATGAGCTCACGTCTTATCGCTCGCCCGGCTTCCGACTGTTCGCAGCTACCCAGTAGCGCCGGCAGTCAGCCTCGCCCGACCGAGGCCATCATCAATCACTACTCATTGCAAAGGTCTGTCCCATGACTCCAAAGCTCGCCCTTCATGTCGCTTCCCTGATGCTGGCTGGCGTATTGACGCAAGCGGTCCAGGCGCAGAGCTGGACCCCCCCACTCGGCATCCCAGCACCGGGGTTCGGGATTACAGCAGCAGCGCCGGCACGCCCCGCGCCCTGGACCAGCGAAAAAGCCGGCTTTTACTATGTCGATTCAGCCAGCGGCTGCAGCGACAGCCGGACCTACGGCTATAGCGGGGCTGCACGCTGTACGATCCCGAGCACTCTGTCTGCAGGTGCATATGTCGAGGTGCATGGCGCCTACAAAACCTCTCACAGCTTCTCGTGGACCGGCACCGCCGCCAATCCGATCTTCATCAGCGGCCAGGACTATGCAAGTCGGCCACTCATTTCTGCCGGCTGGAACTCCAACAATGCCTCCTACGTGGTGTTGCAATACTTGCATTTCGGTCCGGCCAGCAGCAGCGCCAACGACTTCGGTCTATACATTCCGGAAGGCAGCCATCACATCGCGATCCGCGACTCCGAGTTCTCCGGCAACCTCAATGCCACCGGCGGCATCGGCATCGGTACCTGGAGCTACTCTGGCGGTAACACGGCGAACAATATCGTCATCAAGGGTGTCAACATCCATGACATCGGCAACGTAGCCGATACTGGCGATCGCGACGCTCATTGCGTTACCGTCAACGGCAGCGTCAACAACCTATGGCTGGTCGACAGTCAATCGTCCAAATGCGAGGGCGACGCGATCCAGATCGAAGGCCAGCACGATCGTGGCATCGGCAAGATTCATCACATCTACTACGGACGCAATGTGGCCCAGGGGCACAAGCAGAGCGGCGGTTGGGTCAAGCACGCGAGCGACGTGATCTTTTCACAGAACGAGGTATTCAACATCACCTCCAGCTCCTCGTCTGAAGGACAATGCATCGGTGCGCAATACAATCCGCAGAACGTGTGGTTCATTTTCAACAAGCTGCACGATTGCGACATGGGCATTTTCATCGGCAGCGACGATGGCGGCGGCGACGGTAGCGACGCTTACATCGTCGGCAACGTGATCTACAATGTGCGCCATCCGGCTGATCCGACAAATATCTACAACGCAGGTGCAATCTCCGCCCGCGGCTTCAAGAATATTTGGGTCGTCAACAACACCATCTACAACTCCGACGGTGGTATCAATTCGCCGCCGGCGGGCATCAACTGGCGTATCTACAACAACATCATCGCAGGACGCAGCACGGCCAACGGCAGCGAAATCAACCTGGAAAACGCCGGCTCTTCGGTTGCGGACAACAACCT
>JBDHQY010000278.1:0-4295 GCA_039807315.1 Steroidobacter sp.
CCCACGGCGCCACCGGCAAAGTCAGCGTGATGTCGCGGCCTTCCACCTGGTACAGCCGGTGCGGCTTGATGCCGATCTCCAGGTACAGGTCGCCTGCCGGTGCGCCGCCGCTGCCCGGGCTGCCCTGGCGGGCGAGGCGGATCTTCTGGCCTTCGATGACGCCGGCCGGGATGGTCACCTTCAGCAGACGCGGCTTGACCGTGACGCGGCCGTGCTCGTCGAGCTGCGGCGACTTCAGCTCGATGGTATGAGCGCCGCCGCGGAAGGCGTCTTCCAGCTCGATCTGGATCTTCGCCGCCCGATCTTCGCCGGCGGCAGCAAAGCCGCCGCCGAAACTGCCGCCGCGCTGTTCGCGAAACGGGCTGCGCGCGCCGAACAACGAAGAGAAGAAATCGCTGAAACCTGAATCCTCGCGCCCGCCGTAGGAGGTCGAGAACTCGAAATCCTGGCCCCAGTCGGGCGGCGGCGTGAACTGCTGGCCCTGGCGCCATTGGGTGCCGAGCTGATCGTAGGCGGCGCGCTTTTCCGGATCCTTGAGGACCTCGTAGGCTTCCTGCACTTCCTTGAATTTCTCCTCGGCGTTGGCTTCCTTGCTCACGTCCGGATGAAATTTGCGCGCCAGCTTGCGATAGACGCGCTTGATCTCGTCCTGGCCGGCGTCGCGGCCGACGCCCATGATCTTGTAGTAGTCCTTGTATTCAGGCATATGAACTTGCTAAGAAACGAACCACGTTCTATGCGGTTAGTTGATTGATAATACTACTATTAATCAATAATGTGCTTATCCCGATTGAGTGTCGCCCGGCCGCTGCATTTAGAGAATCGGGGTGGAATCCTCCGAGCGGCATTGGCGGGAAGAAGTACATGAGGACGAAATCGGATCACTGATCCCGCCCACGCGATGCGACATAAATGGTGATAGCGGCGAGCTCCTTCAAGGTGGGCGCCCTGCTTCCGCCCGTTGGCGCTCCAGCTGCAGATAATGACAGGCCTCATCCACGATGCTCGCACACAAGCACAGTGGAGGCTTACATCACGGTCAGAGCAATAGCGCCAATCGTGCTTGCGGCAAGGGTGGGAATGTCTGCCCTAGGGCAGTGGGACATCAGCGGCCGACTGCACGTCAAGAACATCCGGTCGCCCGGATGGGGTGGCGGGCACCAACAAGGCTCTGTCGAAAGATAAGGATAGGCCGGGGTGGAAAACATCGATGCCGGAAGCCTGGGCTACCAAGGACCGAGTAATGATGTGTGTCTGGCCGAGATCGACAGGTACGAAGACTGTGTGCTGAGGTTCAGCCGCAAGCAGGAAAGTGTCTCCATCTCGTCTTGGAGTGATGGACGCCAAACAGAGAACCGATTTTTCCAGTTTTGTTGGCGCGAGACGCTCTGTCTCGCTGGTGGTGAACGCTGGGTCGCTACTGCCGCCAGGCTCAGTCGTTTCCTGCGTGGCTGGGCCGTACGCCGCGGGCGAGCCGGCGGGTGGCCAGCAGCAGGGCCAGGGCGACCACGAAGCCGGCGCTGCTCGAGCCGCCGCCACCGCGTGAGCCGCCGGCGTTCTGATTGGCGGAGGTCGCGGTGACGTCGATGGATTGGGTGGTCGAGTCGTTGGTCTGATTCGGATCGACGTAGCGGCCGGAAACGCTGGCCCGCAGGGTCGCCATGCCGGCGGTCGCGGCGGCGAGGGTGAGATTGCCGCTGCTGCCGGACCGGGCCGCAACGGCCGGCAGGCTGCAACGTACGGACATTGCTTGCACCGAGCAGCCGCCAGCGGCGATCTCGGCCGAGGTCGCCGTGATTCCGCCGCTCAGCGTGAATTCCACGTCGACGGCATCCGCATCGATCACGGCCAGGTTGGTGATGGTGAAGCTCGCCGTGGTGGTGGAGCCCGCCTGAATGCTGGCCGGCGCCTGCAGCGAGACGGCGAGATCGGCTTCGGGGTCGATGATGAGGGTGCCGTCGCCGCTGTTGTTCGCCAGCAGGCTGTCGTTGTTGGCGGTGACGCGGGCGAAAATCGAGCTGGAGCCGACGGAATCGCTGCGCAGGACCAAGTGAACCACGCGCGAACCGCTGCCGGCGATATCGCCGAGATCGCAGGAGATCACGCCGGCGCCGGCGGTGCAGCTGCGGCCCGCGACCCAGGCCTCGTCGACGAGCACTACCGGCGGCACGAGTATCGTGACGCGAACGCCGGTGGCGCTGGAGCCGCCGACGTTGTTGACGGTGAGCTCCCATTCGAACGGGCGCGTCACCGCCTTGTGCAACGTACCCAGGTCGGCGGGGACCGTCACGTCCGGCGGTGTCAGCGGAATGATGCACCTTGCGCTTTGCAGGCGTGGCCGCATGGCCACGAGACTGCACTCGGAGAATTCCTGCGCGATCGGCGATACCGCCGGCGACATGATGTACTGATTCTGCGGGGTCGAAGCGCACTGCCCCTCGCCGTCGTGAATCGCACCGAAGTTGTGGCCGATTTCGTGCGCCGCGGTCAGGGATTCGATCCACGCGCCGCGGCCATTGCTTTGCGTGAGTCCAGCGCCGTAACGATCGCTGCACAGCGCATCGGTGTAGGCGATGCCGACGGGGTGTGTGCCGCCGGTGCCGTCGAGGGTGCGCCCGGTGAACAGATGGGTCAGGCCGCGGGCGCGCAACTCCGGCGAGCGGCGGCGCAGCTCGCCGAGCTCGTCGAGCAGGGCCTGCGGCGAGGTGGTGGCCGACAGCGGATCGTTGCCGGAGTGTTTGATCTGCAGGGTCGGTACCTGGATCTCGATGCCGAGCTGCGAACTGAAAATGCCGTCGACATTGTTCAGGCGCACCAGGATCTCGTCGCGGGCCCGCTGATCGGTGGCATAGCGCCGCCGGAACAGTGAATCGCCCAGCGCCGACAGTTCGAGCCGGACCGCGGCGTTCGCCGCCTGCATGATGATCGGCGAACCTTTGAGTTCGTTCAGCAGCTGCGAGTAAGCGCTCTTGCCGTCGCGCGGCGCGACCTCGTCAACCTCGCAGAAGGCGGCGTCCGGGTCGATCTCGGTGTCGGCGAGCCGGAAGATGATCGAGTTGGCGTGGCTGGTTTTTTGCAGGGCAGTGCCTGCAGCCTCGAGCGTCTGTGCCAGCTCGACGATGTAGAGCTCGCGGCCATCCCAGATCATGCCGCGAATGTCCTGGCCCTGCGCGCTCAGGCGCACCCAGGAGCCGGCAACGCGCTGGATGGTGCCTTGATACAGGCTCAGCGCCGGGCCTTCGGGATTGCTCAGGTCGAGCGCCTGCGTCAGCCGGGTGTTCCTTTCCAGCGACAGGTCGAAGCGGCGCCCGTAGGCGTCGAATTGCAGGCGCGTCAGCGTGCCGGTGCTGGTCTTGCGGGAAACGGCGGGTGTCGAAGCGGTGAGCGGACGGAACGGTTCGTACGAAAGAATACGAACCGGATCGCGGTCAGGTGCGGAGCCGGCCGCTTGCGACTGCAAGGGCATCGCCGCTGCGACGCATGCCATGACTGCCAGTCCCCATCCGGCGGCGAATCCCCTGCGGATCTGCATTCCCAACCTCGTTGAACACGAGGCAGGTTTGTCTCACAGCCGCATCCGGCGGACAAGCAATTCGATTTACCATATGTACGAGACGGGACCTGTGTCACGCGGACCTGGCCGATGGGACTAAGGTGATTCGAGTTGCTGGCAGAGCCCGGCAGCGAATCGCTGGCCCGGTTCCGTTGCCGACAGTCAGATTCGATTGCCGGAACAGCGAGTCGCATAAATCGGTCCCGGCACCGAATACCTGCGCTGTTGGGCGTACCTCCAGCGCGCTTCAAGTCCACCGCTTTCAGGCAAGCAACCTGCCGCCTTGCGGCGCGCCCGATTCTCCAGCTTCTCGCTAAACGAGACTGCGTATACCATCCCTGCAAACGCCGATTCCTGTTTCATCCGTACGTTCTCAAGAAGGGGGAGATCTCTGATGCACAAGTTTGTCGTCACTGCTGCGGCCTGCGCGTTCCTGGCGGGTTCGCAGTTCACCGTCGCCTCGATGGCGCATGCTGCAGCGGCCAAGACCGATCAGGTCGAAATGGAACTGATGACCTGGCCCGAGCTGAAAGCGGCCATGGCGGCCGGCAAGACCACCGCGATCGTCTACACCGGCGGCACCGAACAGCGCGGCCCGCAGAACGTGATCGGCGGCCACCAGTTCATGGGCAAGCCGCTGGCGCTCGACATCGCCCGCAAACTGGGCAACGCCATCGTGTTCCCGATCATGCCGTACACCCCCACGGGCATGTCGAAGGACACCCCGGGCAGCATCCACATG
>JBDHQY010000279.1:0-4246 GCA_039807315.1 Steroidobacter sp.
GCGCAGATCGGTCGCCATCACCGGCGCCGCGGTGAGATTGGGCATGCCGCGAATGATCGCGGTATTGCCTTCGATGCGGATGTCGGCGCCCAGACGCCGCATCTCCAGCATGTGCATGAAGCGATTCTCGAAGATGGTCTCGGTCACCGTGCCGACGCCGTCGGCAATCGTATTCAGTGCCGCGAACTGCGCCTGCATGTCGGTGGGAAACGCCGGATGCGGCGCGGTGCGGATGTCGACCGAATGCGGTCGCCGGCCGTGCATGTCCAGATCGATCCAGGAATCGCCGACCTGCACGCTTGCGCCGGCTTCGCGCAATTTCGCCAGTACCGCATCCAGGTGTTGCGGCCGGGTGCCCTTGACCCGCACGTGACCACCGGTGATGGCGCCGGCCACCAAGAAGGTTCCGGTCTCGATACGATCCGGCAGCACGTCGTAACTCGCGCCATGCAGGCGCTCCACACCGTCGATCACGATGGTATCCGTGCCTGCGCCGCGAATCTTTGCACCCATCGCGCAGAGGAAATCCGCGAGGTCCACGACCTCGGGCTCGCGCGCAGCATTCTCAATGATGGTCTGCCCCTCGGCGAGCGTCGCCGCCATCAGCAGATTCTCCGTGCCGGTGACGGTCACGGTGTCCAGCACCAAGCGCGTGCCCACGAGCTTGTTCGCGCGCGCGCGGATGTAACCATTCTCTATATGAATCTCCGCGCCCAGTGCCTGCAATCCTGCAACATGAATGTTCACGGGGCGGGCGCCGATCGCGCACCCACCCGGCAGCGACACGTCAGCGCGACCGAATCGCGCCAGCAACGGGCCCAGCACCACGATCGAAGCACGCATGGTGCGAACGAGTTCGTACGGTGCCACGCACTCGCGGACGCCGGAGGCATCGACCTCGACGCGCATCTTGTCGTCGATGGTCACGCTGACGCCCATGCGGCCCAGCAGCTCGATCATGGTGGTCACGTCCCGCAGATGCGGCACGTTGCCGATGGAGACCGGCCCCTCGGCCAGCAGCGTTCCGGCCAGGATGGGCAATGCCGCATTCTTGGCGCCGGAGATGCGTACCTCGCCTTCCAGCTTCACGCCGCCGCGGATCTGCAACTTGTCCATGCTTCAGGCGTCCAAGGGCAGTGCCGGCATTTCCGAAGGCGCGTGCACCTGCATGGTCAAGGCGTGGATCTCGCGCCCCATCAGCGCGCCGAGCGCGCCGTACACCAACTGGTGACGCTGAATGGTGCGCTTGCCTTCGAACTGCGGTGCGACGATGACAGCTTCGAAATGCGTATCGTCGTCGGAGACGACGCGCGCCTGTGCGCCCGGCAAGCCGGCTTCGATGAGGGATCTGACTTCAGTAGCGTTCATGGCTTTTCGCCCGAGATATCGACGGAAGGGAAGCTGCGCGGGCCGGCCGCGGCCTTCAGGCCCGAGCGAGCGTGAGCGGCTGTTCGCCGGCGCGCCTATGCTACCGAATTATGCTGCGGCACAGGGGCTGCGATTCGCAGGATCGTACGGCGGCGAAGTCGCCAGCGCCCGCAACGCTGCCACTGGCAGCGATGAACACTCGATCCGAGACTGCCTAGCGCTGGGTCCCGCGTTATCATGCGTCCACTTATGAAGCCGCCATTGAACGACGACAAGCTCGTTGCCCGCGCCCGGCAGGTGCTGCACATCGAGTCCGCCGCGGTCTCAGCGCTGGAGACCCGAATCGGACCCGCCTTCGTCGCTGCCTGCCAGCTGATCCAGGCGTGCAGCGGCCGCGTGGTCGTGACCGGCATGGGCAAGTCCGGCCACATCGGCGACAAGATCGCCGCCACGCTGGCGAGCACCGGCACGCCATCCTTCTTCCTGCATGCCGCCGAGGCCAGCCATGGCGACATCGGCATGATCACGCAGGCGGATGTGCTGCTGGCGCTGTCGAATTCCGGCGAGACCGCCGAGCTGGTCACCATCCTGCCCGTCATCAAGCGCCTGGGCGTCGGCCTGATCGCGCTCACGGGAAAGCCCCAGTCCACCCTGGCGCGCGCCGCCGACGTGGTGCTGGATGTGAGTGTTCCGAAGGAAGCCTGTCCGCTGAATCTCGCACCGACTGCCAGCACCACCGCGACGCTGGCGATGGGCGACGCGCTGGCAGTCGCCCTGCTCGACGCCCGCGGCTTCACCGAAGAGGACTTCGCCCGCTCGCACCCGGGCGGCAGCCTCGGACGCCGGCTGTTGCTGCACGTCGCAGACGTGATGCGCACCGGCGAGCAGCTGCCCAAGGTCGCCGCCGACGCTTGCCTGCGCGACGGCCTGGTCGAGATGAGCCGCAAGGGCCTGGGAATGACCACCATCGTCGATGCCGCCGGACGCGTCGTCGGCGTATTCACCGACGGCGATCTACGTCGCATGCTGGAGCAACCCTTCGACCTGCAGGCGCGCATCGGCGACGTGATGACGCGCAATCCCAAGTCCATCCGCCCGAGAATGCTGGCTGCCGAAGCCGTGCACATCATGGAGACCAGCCGCATCACGGCGTTGCCCGTGGTGGACGACGGCGGCATGCTGGTCGGCGCGCTCAACGTTCATGACCTGTTCCGCGCCGGAGTGATGTGAGTCGCATGGATACTCTGGTCGAACGCGCCAACGACATTCGCCTGCTGGTGCTGGACGTGGACGGCGTGCTGACGGACGGCCGGCTGTATTTCTCCGCGCGTGGCGAGGAAATGAAGAGTTTTCACGTGCGTGACGGCGCAGGCATCGTGCAGATCCTGCGCGCCGGTCTGCAGGTCGCGGTGATCTCCGGCCGGCAATCGCGTGCCGTCGAACGTCGCATGGCGGAGCTGGGTGTGACCTGGGTTCGCCAAGGGGTCGCGGACAAGCTCGCCGCTTTGCGTGAGCTGCTCGACATCCTCGCGCTCGGCCCGCAGGCCGTGGCGAGCATCGGCGACGACAGCGCCGATCTACCGATCTTCGAAGTCGCCCGCCTGGCCATCGCGGTTGCCGACGCACACGCGAGCGTGAAATCCCAGGCGCACTTCATCACGCAGGCTGCCGGTGGCCAGGGCGCGGTACGCGAAGTGTGCGATCTGATCATCGAAGCGCAGCGCCGGGCATGAATCGCGAACGGTCATGCCCGGACAGGATCGAGGCCGCATGAGCTGGCGCTGGATTTCGATCGCCACCTTGCTGGCCACTTTGGTGGTGGGGTTCGGCCTGCTGTCGAACCGCCGCTCCGATACCACTGCGATCGAGGCGGTCGCACAGCAGCCCGCCTACTATCTCAAGGACGCGGTCATCACCGAAACCCAGCCCGACGGCTCGCCCAAGCTGCGCCTGATCGCCGCCAGCATCGAGCAGCCCTCGGAAAACGACAGCATTGCGCTGCAGAGCGTGCGCCTGGAATATTTCAGAGTGCCGGGCCGACAATGGTTCCTGTCCTCCGATCGCGGCCTGGTGCCGGCGCAATCGCGCACCATCCAGTTCCTGGGCGACGTGCAGCTGCGGCCACTGGACGGGCCCACCACGACCTTCCTGAAGACCGACGAGCTCACCATCGACACCGAGAAGAATCTGGCTTACACCACCTCCGCGCCGGTGGCGATGCGATTCGGCGGCTATTCCCTGACCGTGCGCCGCTTCGAGGCCGATCTGAACACCGAGAAAGTCCGAATGGAGTCCGTCCATGGCCGATCCAACGCCAGCTGAGCGGGCGCTGCGCCTGGCTGCCCTGCTGCTGCTCGCCGCCGACGCCGGAGCCGCCACCATGCCCAAACTCGGCTCCGAGAGCATCCAGCTGAGTGCGGACTTCCAATCGTCCGATATCCGCAATGACGTCCATGTGCTCACCGGCAACGTCAGCGTGACCCAGGGGCCGATGTCCATGCAGGCCGAGCAGGCCACGGTCAATGCGCTGCAATCCGATCACAGCCGTTGGACCTTCGAACGCTCGGTGCACCTGCAGACCACGGACGCCGATCTCAAATCGAACTCGGCCACCGCCGTGTTCGCCGGCGGGCAGATCGCCGCGGCGACCGTGAAAGGCACGCCCGCCACTTTCGAGCAGCGCAACGCGGCGGCCGACAAGAGCGTGAAGGGCCGTGCCAACCTGATCGAGTACGACTTCGCCAAGGGCATCGTGAAAATGAGCCAGGATGTCTGGTTCAGCTACGGCGGCAACGAATTCCGCGGCGACGTGGTCGTCTACAACGTGAAGCAGGAGCGCGTGGTGGTGAATCCCGGCGGCGAGAATGCCGGCGGCCGC
>JBDHQY010000280.1:0-4230 GCA_039807315.1 Steroidobacter sp.
TCGCAGTACTACCTGGCCGCGAACGCCGACGAGATCTATCTCGATCCCCAGGGCTTCATTTTCATCGAAGGCTTCGGCTATTACCGCACCTTCCTCAAGGGCGTGATCGACAAGCTGGCGGTGGACGTGAACATTTTCCGCGCCGGCAAGTTCAAGTCGTACACCGACCAGTTCAGCCGCAGCGACATGTCCGAGCAGGAGCGCGAGGAGGCCATGGCATGGCTGAATGCGCTGTGGTCGCAGTACCAGTCGGCCGTGACCAATGCGCGTGGCATCGAAGCCGATGCGATCGCCTCGTATGTCAACGAGATGGCTCCCGCGGCGCGTGAACGGCAGGGCGATCTGGCGGCGGTGGCGCTGGAGCGCAAGCTGATCACGGAGATCAAGCCGCGCCACGACGTGGAGGAGCGGATCAAGTCGCTGGTCGGAGAAAACGCCGATCACGGCTATCAGGGCGTCACACATTGGGACTACCTGGCTGCCGTGCGCGCCGCGCACGCGCTTTCGATCGAAGGCGATCATGTCGGTGTGGTGGTCGCCTCGGGCGAGATCCTGGACGGCGACCAACCGCCGGGCACGATCGGCTCGGATTCGGCGGTGCGCCTGTTGCGCCAGGCGCGTTACGACGATTCGATCAAGGCCGTGGTGCTGCGCATCGACAGTCCTGGCGGCAGCATGCTGGCTTCCGAAGTGATTCGTCGCGAGATCGATGCGCTGCGCGACGCCGGCAAGCCGGTAGTGGCCTCGATGAGCAGCGTTGCGGCTTCCGGCGGCTACTACATCGCAATGGACGCGGACGAGATCTGGGCCAGTCCTGCGACGCTCACCGGCTCGATCGGTGTCTTCGCCGTGTTCCCGACGTTCCAGCGCACGCTGGAGAAGGTCGGCGTGACCATCGACGGCATCGGCACGACGCCGCTCGCCGGCGCGTTGGGACTGGACCGCACACTCAAGGAGGAGCCGCGGGAAATCCTGCAGCACTCCATCAACTATGCCTACAGCACCTTCGTCGGCCACGTCGCCGCGGCGCGCGAGAAGCCGTTCGACGAGATCGATGCCGTTGCCCAGGGCCGGGTCTGGGCCGGCAGCGATGCTGTCGGCGTCGGTCTGGTCGACAAGCTCGGCTCCTATCGCGACGCGCTCGACGCCGCTGCGGAACGGGTAGGGCTCGGCAAGAGCTACAAGGTCGAATACATCGAGCCGTCGCTCGGCTGGCGTGCCGCGCTGGCGAGGCAGGCACACGTGCTGGCGGCACGCGTAACCCGTGCGTTGATGCCGAAGAACGATTTTCTCGCGGTGGCTCGCAAGGTGCTGTCGCCGGTGGAGACGGAGCTGGCACGGCTGGCACGGTTCAGCGATCCGACGCAGGTGTATTACTACTGCGCCTGTTCGGTGAACTAGCGCGAGTCGACGGCCGTCCGCGAGCGTGATGTGGCGCTCGCCCTGGGCCTGACAGGCCGCTGCCTCTGGGTTGGTTCGCTCACGCAGCGGCGTGTGCCCATCTTCCGCGCTTGGGCGCAGCCTTGCGCTTCAGGAGATGGAGAGCTGCGATCTTCCCGTCATTCAGCTCGCAGTGCTGGCGTCTTGGGGGTTTTCTGCAGCACCGGATGGCTGCGCGATCCTGGCTTTGCTTTCATCCACGTGAGCCTGCCATCCGCTCCTGGATGAATAATGGGGAGCCACCCGCGAGCTGATGGTGCCGACGACGGTCGTCTTCCCCGCGGCAGCCAGTTCCGGCATGGTCGTGTACAGCACCAGGTCGCCGCAGGTCAGGTCCGGCACCTTGTCGGCGAGCATTGCGCTGAAACAGATGTTCGCGGAGTCGTGCTGCGCCAGCAGGGCGTTGAGACTTCCGGTGGGAATGCTCTTGTCGTCCGGATTGGCAAGCTTCACCGTGCAGATTCTGCCCTGCACGCCGAGCACGATGGCCAGCACCGCGCGCCCGTCCTTGAGCGAGCAGTCCAGGTGCTCGCACGCAAACTCGAAGGCCTCGGCATTGGATTCGAAAGTCCGGATATCGGTGGCTGGCTTGCTCATACGCTTCGATCGTTGCATCCGCAGGTGAGATGACGGGTACCTTGGCCTGCTTTCCGCCGTGATACCGCTTGGGGCGCGATGTTATCCGATCGGAGAGGTTCCTCGCGATCGGCGCGTGCGGGATTGCCCGGCAGCACGGCTAGTGCAGATAGCCCACGATGAGCCGCGTGGCCTCCTCGATCAGGGCTTTGACTGCTGCGTTGTCTGCGAGCATTGCGGGATTGTGCAGCACTGCGGAATGCGTCAATGCTTCGATCGACGTCACGCACACGAACGACGCGAGATCCAGATCGAGCGCGCGCAACTCGTCGCTGTGTCGTTCGAGATAGGCCTTGAACAAGGTGTAGTTCTCGCGGCTGAAGGTTTCCACCTTCTCGAGCCTCCCCGTGCGCGGAATCTGCTCGGCCAGTACGCGATGAAGCCTGGGGTCGATGCGATGCGCCTCGACCGCGGCGGCGACCAGCGTGCGGATTGCCTGTTTGATCGGTTGGTTCGAGGCTTTCGCAAGCGCGCTGCGCGTGACGTTGCCGAGTTCTTCGCGGTGTCGATCTATCACCGCGGCAACGAGCGCGTCCTTGCCGGGAAAATACTGATAGAGCGAGCCGATGCTCACACCTGCTTGCTCTGCGATCCGGTTGGTGCTCGCGCGATCGAAGCCTTCGCGGACCAGAATGCGAGCGGTGGTTTCGATCAGAACATCGACGGTCGCACGCGATCGCGCTTGGGCCGCATGCTTGCGGGGATTTGTGAGCAGTTGGCGTGCCATTGCCTGCGCTCCGAATGCGAGTAGCGGATACGAGCGGTCGCTCATATTCTGCATGCGTCGCCCGCAAGCGCAATGGAGGATCGACCGACCATGACTCACGCCAGCTATTTGCAGCTCATAGAGATGAAACGCTGGGCGGATCGCGGACTGTTCGCCGCGGTGGCCCGGGACTTCTCCCGGCTGAGCCCGGAAGAGGGCTCGATCATGTTGCGCATTCTCGACCATATCCATACGGTCGATCGGATTTTTCAGCACCATCTGCAAGGTGTGCCGCACACGTTTCGCGCCGCTCGCTGCGAGAACCTGCCGCGGCTCGATGCGCTCGAGAAGAGCGCGAAAGAGGTGGATGATTGGTACGCGTCGTACGTGGCCAGTCTCGAGGACGGCGAATTCGAGCAACCGGTCGATTTCGTTTTCACCAGCGGCAAGCCGGCCCGCATGCGCCGCAGCGAGATCATCCTGCATGTCTGCATGCACGGCACTTACCATCGCGGCAATGCCGGCGCGGTGCTGCAGTTGAAGGGCCTGGCCCCGAGCCGTGACTCGCTCACGGACTATCTCGAAGACACGCAAGGGAATCTGGTCGGGAACTAAGGGTGCAGCGGGCTCGTGCGGTAGCTAGTCGTCCGCGCGAAAGTCGAACAGATTCCGCAAGCGTGCAGGCTGCGCGCGCAGGTACTGGCTGGGCACTTTCACTCGGGCGTCGAAGTGAGCGGCAGCGTGCCAGGGCCAGCGCGGGTCGTAGAGCATGGCGCGGGCAAGGGCGATGAGGTCGGCGTCGCCTGCCACGAGGATGGCTTCGGCATGTTCGAACTCGGTGATCAGTCCGACTGCGATCACCGGCATTTTCACGGCGGCTTTCACGGCCCGGGCGAGCGGCACCTGATAGCCGGGGCCGAGCGGAACCTGCTGTGCCGGCGTGATGCCGCCGCTCGAAACATGGATGGCGCTGCAGCCGCGGGCTTCGAGCGCACGCGCGAACTCGACGGTCTGCGCCACGTCCCACCCTCCGGGCGCCCAGTCCGTTCCGGAGACCCGGACGCTGACCAGGCGATCGGCCGGGACTGCTGCACGCACGGCTTCGAATACTTCCAGCGGCAAGCGCATGCGGTTCTCGAGCGATCCGCCGTATTCATCGTCGCGTTGGTTCGACAGCGGCGACAGGAACTGATGCAGCAAGTAGCCATGGGCGGCATGCAGTTGGATCGCCTCCAGCCCGATTCGCACCGCGCGCCGCGCTGCGTCGACGAAAGCCTGGCGCACTCCAGCGATGCCTTCGCGGTCCAGTGCCGCGGGAGCGCCGTCGCCGTTCTGGAAAGCAATGGCGGACGGGGCCTGCGTGCGCCATCCATTGGCCTGGCCGGGCGGCAACTGAGCGCCGCCTTTCCAAGGCACTTCGGTTGAAGCTTTGCGACCCGCATGCGCCA
>JBDHQY010000281.1:0-4226 GCA_039807315.1 Steroidobacter sp.
CGTGGTCAGCATCGGCCCGGTCCTGAGCACCGATCGTCACGATCCGACGTTGCCCGATTGGGCGGTCGAGCTGGTGCGCAGCACCAGGACGATCAGCTTCTCCGTCGTGATCGCGTCGACTCGCGGCGTTCATGGCCAGGCTGCCGTGTCGGCCGCCGAGATCATGAATGCCCTGGCGCGTGCCTTGCCGGACGGCATCGCCAATTTTCGTTTTGCGGCGGCAGCGAATATTCCCGCCGGCACGCCTTTCTTTCCGGTCGCCTGGCATCAGGGCGCGGACACGCTCGCGGTGGGACTCGAATCGGCTTCGCTGGTGGAGGACGCCTTCCGGCAGGCGGCCGGTCCGGAGCA
Organism: Steroidobacter sp.; assembly: GCA_039807315.1. GTDB lineage: Bacteria > Pseudomonadota > Gammaproteobacteria > Steroidobacterales > Steroidobacteraceae > Steroidobacter. The sequence goes on from JBDHQY010000281.1 coordinate 352, forward strand.
GGGCGGCGCGCGACTCAAGGAATTGATGAACCAGGCGCTCGCACCGATCGAGCGCCTGGGCGGCGAGCTTGCAGGGAAGGAAGGGCGTGCTTGGCTCGGCATCGACACTTCGCCGGCGCCCGCTAAGGATCGCAGCATCGCCGGGGCCATCGAAGAATTGACGCAGGCACCGTTCGGCAGCGCTTCGACGCTGCAGGCCTGCTCCATCATCACGACGGCGCTCAAATCGCTGAACGTAAAAACCTGCGGCTATTGCGGGTTGATGCTGCCGGTGCTGGAGGACCCGCTGCTGGCGCAGCGCGCCGGCGAGGGACGTTACGGGATCCGCGATCTGCTGCTCTATTCGAGCGTGTGCGGCACGGGGCTGGATGTCGTGCCTGTTCCGGGCGACACTTCGGTCGCGACGCTGACAGGCCTGTTGCAGGACGTCGCCGCGCTGTCGGCGCGGCTGGTCAAGCCGCTGTCGGCACGTTTGTTCATCGTTCCAGGCAAGAAGGCGGGCGAGCTCGCGCGCTTCACCGATCCGGTGCTGACCGATTCGGTGGTCATGAAGGTCGACTAGCACATGTCCACGTCAACGCAGCCTCCCATCGTCATCGTCACCACCGGTGGCACCATCGACAAGGCGTACTTCGATTCGCTGAGCGCCTACCAGGTCGGCGAATCGGTGGTGGCCAGGCTGCTCGGCATCGCGCACGTCACGCATCCGTTCCGTATCGTCGAGCTGCTGCGCAAGGACAGTCTGGAGCTGACCGATGCCGATCGCGCCACGCTGCGCGAGGCGGTCGCGAGCCTGGAATCGAACCAGATCGTGATCACGCACGGCACCGACACGATGACGGAGTCGGCGAAGATGCTGGCAGCGATCAAAGGCAAGACCATCGTTCTGACCGGCGCGCTGTCACCGGCGCGCTTCAGCGAAAGCGATGCGACTTTCAATCTCGGCATGGCCTTCGCCGCCGTGCAGGCGTTGCCGCCCGGCGTCTACATCACCATGAACGGCAATGTGTTCCGTGGCGATGCGGTGAGGAAGGATCGCAAGCAGGGCAGGTTCGTGGCCGACAGCGGCCATTGAGCGGTTCCTGCGTCGCGGGCTTTGCCGCAGCCCGGCGGCCGTACGGTCGATTCAGTCATTGGCTCGTTGCTTCCTGTGCGGAAGTTGTTAGCCTTCCGGGCATAACGCAGGAGTGTTTTTTGGTGTCGACCGTCCAGCGACAATCCGGCAGCCGTCTGCACGACAGCGTCGTGCTCGCGCTGCTGTGCCTGTTCGCGGCGATGTCGGCTTTCGCTGGCGTCGGCCCGCGCCCCTCGTCGGTGGGTGCTTCTGCAGTCGTTCGCCAGGATCACGCGATCACGCGCACGGATCGCGCCCTGTCGATGCAGGTCGTGGAGAGGAAACACGCCAATCTGCTTGGCGGCGGTTTCCCTCCTGTTTTGCAGCAGAGTGCGCATGCGAAGCCAATCGCACAGCCACTGTCCCTGCTGCTTCCCATCGAGTCGTCCGTCGCCTTTCCGCGGCAACGCTCGGTCGTTGCCGCTCAGCCCCGGGCTCCCCCCGCTGCAATCAGCACGCGCGCCTGATCCATCGTTGATCCGTCGCGCGGATTTCTACTGCGTATTCTCTGCAGTCTGATTCGATGCGCTTCGTCACTCCCGCGCAGAGCCCGATCGCGACTTGATCGGACGGCGGCAGTCCATCCTGCATGTCCGGGTGGCTTGCCGCTTTCGCGGCAATGACACGCACGGTTGAGGTGGCCGGCGGGTCGCCAGGAAAGCCAGCGGATCTCTCTCGAATACGCGCCGTCGCCAGCTTGATCGTCGGGAGAATCCCCATGCCTCCGTCGCCCTGGAAGCTCGTCGTGTACGGGCTCATCGCATTCATTGGTTGTCTGATCGCCGCGCCCAACCTGCTGACGCCGGCACAGCTCGAAGCCTTGCCGGACTGGTTGCCGAAAAAGCAGGTGGCGCTCGGCCTGGACCTGCGCGGCGGCGCCCACCTAGTGCTGGAAATGGACGAGCAGGCGCTGCGCGCCGACCTGGTCGAATCCACTTTCTCCGCGGCGCAGGCCGCGCTGCGGGAAGCGAACGTGGGCGGTGTGCGGGGCACGGCGGGCAAGGACGTAGTGACATTCCGGGCCAATGATTCGGTGCAGGCGGCCGCCGCCGAACGCGCGCTGCGGTCGTTCGCGGCTTCCGGCGTCATGCAGACCAGCGTTGCCGGCAAGGCCGGCGTCGAGGTCGCCGTCGCTGCCGACGGCACCATTCAGTTGCGGCTCACCGAAGCGGCCGTCAACGATCGGCGGCGCTCCGCCGTCGAGCAGAGCGTCGAGATCGTACGGCGCCGCATCGACGCCATCGGCGTGTCCGAGCCGACGGTGCAGGGGCTGGGCGCCGAGCGCATCCTGGTGCAGCTGCCCGGAGTCCAGGATCCCACCCAGATCCGCACCCTGCTGGGCAGCACCGCCAAGCTCACCTTCCACCGGGTGCGCGCTGCCGAAGTCAGTCCGACCATGAGCCTGCCCGCGGGCTACATGCGCCTGCCCGCCGCCGACGGTCCCGAGACCTACGTGCTCGAACGGCGTCCGATGCTGCAGGGCGATCGCCTGACGCAGGCGGCGGCCGGCTTCGAGCAGCTGAGCAACCGGCCGGTGGTCTCGTTCCGCTTCGACGCACTGGGCGCCAAGCAGTTCGCGAAGATCACCACCGAGAACGTCGGCCAGCGCTTCGCCATCGTGCTCGACGGCAAGGTGATCAGCGCGCCGGTGATCCAGGAGCCCATCACCGGCGGCTCCGGCCAGATCTCCGGCGACTTCAGCGTGGCGGAAACGGCTTCGCTGGCGGCGTTGCTGCGCGCCGGCGCGCTGCCCGTGCCGCTCAAGGTGATCGAGGAGCGCACGGTCGGCCCCGATCTGGGAAGCGACGCGATCCGCGTGGGCGCGCTCACCGGCCTGATCGGTCTGCTGCTGGTGCTGGCGTTCATGACCGTGCTGTACGGCGTGTGGGGCCTGGTGGCCAACATGGCGCTGCTGCTGAACGTGGCCCTGACGTTGGCCGCGCTGAGCCTGCTGGGAGCGACGCTGACCTTGCCGGGCATCGCCGGCATCGTGCTCGGCATCGGCCTGGCGGTGGATGCCAACGTCCTGATCAACGAGCGCATCCGCGAGGAGACCCGTAACGGCAAGACCGCGATGGCCGCCCTGGATGCCGGCTTCAAGCGCGCCTACGCGACCATCGTCGACTCCAACGTCACGGCGCTGATCGCCACGCTGCTGCTGTTCTGGGTGGGTTCGGGTCCGGTGCGCGGCTTCGCCATCACCATGGCGCTGGGCATCTGCATCTCCTTGTTCACCGCGGTGACGGTGGTGCGCTCGGTCATGGCGGTGTGGCTGGCATGGCGCCGGCCGAAGCAGTTCGTCATCGGCAGCCTGCTGCCGGCGCGCCTGCTGGGCATGACGCCGCGCTTCCAGTTCATGCGGGCGCGCTTCGTCGGCATCGGCATGTCGATCGTGCTGTCGCTGGCGTCGGTGATCCTGTTCGTGAAGCCGGGCCTGAACTACGGTGTGGATTTCACCGGCGGCGTGATGATCGAGGCGAGCGCACCGCAGCCCGTCGACATCGCGAAGTGGCGCGCCTCGCTGGAACAACTCGATGCCGGCGAAGTGGCGCTGCAGGAGTTCGGCAGCGGCTCGACCGTGCTGGTGCGCCTGCAGAAGCCGGCCGACGGCAGCGAGGGCACCGAACTGGCCGAGCGCGCCAAGGCGCAGATCCTGGAAGTGGAGCCGCAAGCGAGTTTCGACCGCGTCGATGTGGTCGGGCCGAAGGTGAGTGGCGAGCTGGCCGATACCGGCATTTTGGCGGTGGTGCTGGCCAGCGTC
>JBDHQY010000282.1:0-4220 GCA_039807315.1 Steroidobacter sp.
TCATCACACCGGCTGGGTGCTGATGCGGTCCGGCATCACGCCGCTGACCCGCGAGAATCTTCCGGGTGAGACCATCGACGTGACCATCGCCAAGAAGATCGGCAACGACACGCGCTTCCGCATACTGAGCGCGAATGCCACCGGCAACGTCCGCGACAGCTTCAGTTACGAGAACGGCAGCTCGGTCAACACGCCGGAATGGTCGCCCATCCGCCTGTATCAGCGGCTGTTCGGGCCCGGCTTTCAGGATCCCAACGCGCCCGAGTTTCACCCGGATCCCTACACCATGCTACGCAAGAGCGCCCTGTCCGGAGTGCTCGAGGAGACGCGTGCACTGACCAAGTATGTGGGCGCGGAAGACAAGGCCCGTCTCGATCAGTATTTCACGGGATTGCGCGACCTGGAGCGCAGGTTCGAGCTGCGGCTCACCAAGCCCGAGCCGCTTGCGGCCTGCCGCGCCGCCGATGCGCCGCCGGATCTGCCGTCGGGAGTCGACGCCGAGCTGGTATCGAAACGGCATCGGCTCATGACCGAGCTCATGCTGATGGCGGTGGCCTGCGACCAGACCCGTGTCTTCAACATGTTCTATGCCGCGGCCTTCTCCAACACGACCAAGTCGGGCTACGACAAGCCGCACCACACCGCGACCCACGAAGAAGCCGTTGACGAGAAGGTGCACTGTCAGCCGAACGTCTCCTGGTTCACCCGGCGCGCCATGGAGGAGTGGGCGTACTTCGTGGATGCGCTGTCGAAGGTCAAGGAAGGCGACGGCACCATGCTCGACAACGTGCTGGTCTACTGCACGACCGACCATTCGTACGCCAAGATCCATTCGATCGAGCGCATGCCCATGTTCACCGCAGGGCGAGCCGGCGGCCAGATCAAGACCGGTCTGCACATCGACGGCACCAAGACGCCGGGTACGCGGCTCGGCTACACCGCGATGCGCCTGATGGGGCTGGACGTGACGTCCTGGGGCGACAAGAGCAACAAGACCTCCAGCGAGATCGGCGAGATCCTGGTTTGACAGCGATGTCAGTCGAGGTCATGGCGGTTGAGGGCGAAGCGATGCGCGGGCGGAATGGTCGCCGCGGCGGGGGATAACATGGGTCCAAGTGAATCGACTGTCTGGATGGATGCGCGGCGTTCGATGTGCGTTGCGATCTTCGTTGCGGTTGCAACCGTGAGTGCACCGCTGGCTTCCGCGCAGGAATCCGACGGCGGCGCTGCGGCGCGCAAGAGCGAGAGTTACGTGTCCGTGCCGATGCCGCCTGGATTCCAGGTCGTGGTCTCCGAGCTGGAGGGGCCGGTGTTCGCGGATGCGCGAGGCCGGACACTGTACGTCTGGCCATACCAGGATCTGCGCAACGGTTTTGCCGGAGAATCCAAGGGGAAGCCGACCTGCTATGCAGAGGTGACCACGCAGACTGCCGGGCTGCTCAGTCCCTATCCGCCTGGAGTGGGGCTTCCGGAACTCGATAAACGGCCGAGCTGTACGGATCTGTGGCCGCCGGTGCTGGCGGCCGACGATGCCAAGCCGATCGGGAAGTGGACCATCGTGATGCGCAAGGATGGCACCCGGCAATGGGCCTACGACGAGCAGGCGCTGTATGTTTCGATCCGGGACAAGAAGCCCGGCGATGTCATCGGCGGCACCGCGCGCAATCGGGGTGAGGGTGGCGCAGGCCGCTTGCCGCTGTTGGCCGCTCGTCAGAACAATCGCGACGACAAGTCTGCGTTGGGCCCGCGGCCGGACGTGCCACCGGGATTCTCGGTCAAGACCACGGTGAATGGCCGCTTGCTCGCAACGGACCAGAACTATTCGGTCTACACCTATGACAAGGACAGCGCCGACAAGTCGATGTGCGACGTCGTCTGCGCGCGTACCTGGACTCCCATTCTGGCTCCGCAGGCCATCCGCCCCCAGGGCGAATGGTCCGTTCTGGAGCGCTCGCCCGGTGTGCTGCAATGGGTCTACCGGGGCAAGCCGCTGTACACGTACGTTCCAGAAGTGGCGGGTGGGCATCAGTGGAGCCTCGAGGGCAGCGATACTTCCGGCTGGCGCAATGTCTACACGCAGCTCGCGCCGCCGGCGCCCGAAGGCTTTACGGTTCACGACACCATCATGGGCCAGGTCCTGGCCGATCGCCGCGGCAGGACCATCTACGTCTACAACTGTGCCGATGATTCGCTGGACCAGCTCAGTTGCGATCATCCCGACGATACGCAGGTCTATCGCCTGGCGGTGTGCGGCGGTGGCGACGTCGACAAGTGCCTGCGCAACTGGCCGTACGTGCCCGCCGATCGCAACGCCAAGGGCAATAGCGCGTGGAGCGTCATGCTGATCGATCCCCGAACCGGACGCCGCGCCGCGCCGGATCAGGCCGGTGCCATGAGTGTATGGGCGTATCGGGACCGGCCGGTCTACACCTATGGTCTGGACGAGAAGCCCGGGGACATCAGGGGAGACGCCACGGGCGAGGTGCGCGGTCAGCGCAATGGACTCAAGGCCTTCTGGCTGAGAGACGATTTCTTCGGCAATGCAACCTGATCGCCGGTGTGAGGAGAGCTTCATGAGACACGAACTGCCGCAGGGTTTCGCTCGGCCGCGCTCGAAACTCCAGGTACTGATATCGGCACTGGGCGTCGTCGCCCTGGGTGCGAGCACGGTCGCCGCCGGCGAGGCCGCGCCGCTCGCTCCCGTGAACGGAACCATCGGTTACGTGCTCACCGATCTGTACTGGTCGATGTACCAGACGCCGCAGGGCAAGACCGAATGTCCAAAGGGATTGAACGACGGACCGCGCGAACAGTTCGCCAAGCTCTTCCCGAGCAACAAAGCGCGGCCCATGCTCGACACGCAGCTGAAGTACGAAGCGGAGACCTGGAATCCGACCGACGCATTCAAGCAGCTGCCGTTCCACCTGGTGGAGGGGCCGTACTCCTTCGGGATGAATCTCGACGGTCAGGTGGGCCCCGAGGATTTCACGCATCCGGAAGGCGAGCAGGGCATCGACAACCAGCTGTATCGCGCGCTCGGCTGCGTCATCGGTTTCCGCGGTCCGGATGGTGTCGAGTTCATCTACGAGAACATGGCGATTCGCACCGATCGGTTCAACCGGATGATGATCGAGCTGTCCGGCGTGGAGGATCTGCGCAACGACGACGATGTGATCGTGACGCTCTATCGAGGCATGGATCGGTTGTTGACCGATGCCACCGGCAACGCGGTGGTGCCCGGGGGAGCGCAGCGAATCGACACGCGCTGGGGCGCCAGCCTGATGCGGCAGACCCGCGGCCGGATCGTCGATGGCGTGTTGACCACGGAGCCGATCGGGGAAGTCGTCCTGCCTTGGGAGAACCTCGGGGCTCCGTCATATCAGCACATTCACGATATGCGGCTGCGACTGAAGCTGACCGCGACGGGCGCCGAAGGTCTGATCGCGGGTTACGCGGACGTCCAGGCCTGGTATCACTTCCTGCTCAGGAACGATTCGACGCACCATCTGGGGGATGGACAGATTTCGGCCGTGTCGCTGTATCAGGCGCTGCGGCGCCTGGCGGATGCCTATCCCGATCCGGCCACCGGGGCGAACACGGCGATCTCCTCCTCCCTCGATGCCAAGTTCACGCAGGTATTCATCGAGCATCCGCAGGGCGCTGCGGCCAAGGCCGAGCTGCTGCGCAGCCTGACGGAGCGCTTTGCGAAATCGAAGACGAACGAGCCGCAAGGCGGCAGCGCAGCAGCGCGATAAAGCAGGATTGCAGGGAGGGCAGGCGGCGCTAGCGGGCGACTCTCGCTCGCAGCGCTGCAAGGTTCCAAATGTCTGATGTCCCTTGAGAACGCAGTGCATCAAATTCTGACACAAAAAATATTGTCTTAAGTTATTTCACGTGTCATATTGGTCCGGGTTCGACCATCCTGGGGGGAGTCTCATGTACACGCAGGGTCTGGACCAGCTCGGCAAGGAGCATCTGCATGTCGCGTCGGCCGACCAGGCGGCGCTGGAAGCGCATTTTCAGGCCAAGGTCGACGCCGATGAGCGTATCGAGCCCAAGGACTGGATGCCCGATGCCTATCGCCAGACGCTGATCCGCCAGATTTCCCAGCACGCCCATTCCGAGATCGTCGGCATGCTGCCCGAAGGCAACTGGATCACGCGCGCGCCCACGCTGATGCGCAAGACCATCCTCATGGCCAAGGTGCAGGACGAGGGCGG
>JBDHQY010000283.1:0-4220 GCA_039807315.1 Steroidobacter sp.
CGACCACGAACAGGATGGCCGCCAGGGCGGCCAGCGGCACGTTCACGGCCAGCGGCGCCAGCACCAGGATGATCAGCACCAGCATCACCGAATGGACGATGCCGGCGAGCGGACTGTTGCCGCCGTTGCGCACGTTGGTTGCCGTGCGGGCGATGGCGCCGGTGGCGGCGAAGCCGCCGAACAGGGGGGCGGCGATATTGGCGACGCCCTGACCGATCAGCTCCTGGTTGGAGTCGTGCCGGGTGCCGGCCATGCCGTCGGAGACCACTGCCGACAGCAGCGACTCGATGGCGCCCAGCATGGCGATGGTGAACGCCGGGCCAATCAGCTCGATCAGGCGCGCGGCGGTGATTTCGGGAAACTGCAGCGACGGCAGCGATTGCGGAATGCCGCCGAACGCCGTGCCGATGGTCGCCACGCCCTGCGGATGGAAGAGGGCCTGGATGATGCCGGCGATCATCAGCCCGAGAAGCGGGCCGGGAACGCGCTTGAGCGCGGCGATGCGCGGTGTGCCGATCACTATGGCCAGCGTCAGCAGCGCCAGCCCGGTGGTGGCCAGGTGCAGATGCGGCAACGCCTGCAGCGAGCTCAGCAGCTTCTCGTGGAAGTGTTGGCCGGTGACGCCGGAGAGGCCGAAAAAATCCTTCCATTGGCCGGTCCAGATGATGACGGCGATGCCGGCGGTGAAGCCGACGATCACCGGGTCCGGAATGAACTTGATGATGGCGCCGAGCCGCGCCACGCCCAGCAGCACCAGCATGATGCCGGCCAGCAGCGTGGCGATCTGCAGTCCGTCGATGCCGTGCGTGGCGGTGATGCCGGAGAGGATCACGATGAACGCGCCGGTGGGGCCTGCGATCTGCACCCGCGAGCCGCCGAACATGGAGACGGCGAGGCCGGCGACGATGGCGGTGTACAGCCCCTGTTCCGGCTTCGCTCCCGAGGCGATGGCGAAGGCCATCGCCAGCGGCAGCGCCACGACGCCGACGACGGCGCCCGCGACGATGTTACGCGACCAGTGTTCGCGCCGGAGCAGGCCGGCACGATGAGCTTCGAGTAAAGCGATCATGCATGTGGCAGCACAAAGGGAACTGCCGCATAGGATACGGGATCAGCGCTCGGGCAGCGGAATGAATTCGGTTTCACCCGGCACGCGCTTGAAGTTGCCTTGCTGCCAGTCGGCCTTGGCCTGCTCGATCCGCTCCTGGCTGGACGATACGAAGTTCCACCAGATGTAGCGCGGCCCGTCCATGCGGGCGCCGCCCAGGAACATGAGCCGTGCCGCGCGAATGGCGGTTGCGGTGATGCGGTCGCCGGGTCGGAAGACCAGCAGCTGCGGCGCCTCGAACTGCCGTCCGCCGATCTCGATCGCGCCTTCCACGACATAGATGCCTCGTTCCTCGTGGTCGGCATCCAGCGGCACACGAGCGCCGGCGGCGAGATTCACCTCGACATACAGCCAGTCGGACAGCAGGGTGACCGGCGAACGCTCGCCGAAGGCGGCGCCTGCGATCACCCGCGCTCGTACACCGGTGACCTCGATGACGGGCAACTGCGTGGCGTCGAAATGCTGGAAGGCCGGGGCGGTCTCTTCATGGGCCCGCGGCAATGCGAGCCAGCTCTGGATTCCGCACAAGGGGCTCGACTGCTGACGCTGCGCCGCCGGTGTGCGCTCGGAGTGCACGATGCCACGGCCGGCGGTCATCAGGTTCATGGCGCCGGGCGCGATCTCCAGCGCGTTGCCTTCGCTGTCGCGATGCATGAGGCTGCCGGAGAACAGATAGGTGACGGTTGCCAGGCCGATGTGCGGATGCGGACGCACGTCGATGCCCTGGCCGGGAGCGAACTGCGCCGGCCCCATCTGATCCCAGAAAATGAACGGGCCCACCAGGCGCCGGTCGCGATGCGGCAGCGCCCGGCGCACTTCGAAGTCGCCCAGGTCGCGCGTGGGAGGAACGATGACCAGCTCGGGCGCAATGCCGGGCGAATCGCCTGATTGCTGATTCATGATGCAAGTCCCCGTCGCGAAGCCCTGTACAGAACGGCCAAGAATGAGTAACGCGGGAACTCGCTACGGCCTGGCGGACGCTTCCGGTCGGTACAGCTGCCGATAGGTCTCCCGCAATGCGCTTTTCTGCACCTTGCCCATGGTATTGCGCGGCAGCTCATCGACGAACAGCACGCGCTTGGGCAGCTTGAATCTGGCCAGTCGAGGTTCGAGCGCCTTGCGCACTGCTGTCTCGTCCAGGTCGGCGTTTCTGTGCCGGACCACGATGGCCGTGACGGCTTCGCCGAGGTCCGGGTGCGCCACTCCGATCACGGCGCTCTCGACCACGCCGGGCAGGGCGTCGATCTCGGCCTCGACTTCGATGGGATAGACGTTGTAGCCGCCGGTGATGACCAGATCCTTGCCGCGCCCGACGATGTGAAGGTAGCCGCGCGCATCGATCCGGCCCAGATCGCCGGTGATGAAGAAGCCGTCGCCGCGGAATTCGGCCGCGGTTTTCTCGGGCAGACGCCAGTAGCCGGCGAATACGTTCGGGCCGCGCACCTCGATCATGCCGATGCTGTCGGCTGCGGCCAGCGGCTGACCCGATTCCGGATCGGTGATCCGCACTTCGATACCCGGCAGGGGCGGGCCGACACTGCCCGGGATGCGTTCGCCGTCGTAAGGATTGGACGTGTTCATCAAGGTCTCGCTCATGCCGTAGCGCTCCAGGATGGCGTGCCCGGTGCGCGCGCGAAATTCGCGATGCGTGTCGGCCAGGAGCGGAGCGGAGCCGGAGACGAACAGGCGTACGTTGCGTGTCGCTGCACCCGTCAGTTCGGGATGCTGCAGAAGCCGCGTATAGAAAGTCGGCACACCCATCAGCACCGTCGCGCGCGGCAGCAGTCGCAGCACCTCGTCGGCAGTGAATTTCTCCAGAAACAACATGGCCGCGCCGCTCGCCAGCACCGTGTTGATGGCGACGAACAGGCCGTGGACATTGAAGATCGGCAACGCGTGCAGCAATACGTCGGCCTGGTTGAAGCGCCAGGCGTCCATCAACGTTACTGCGTTCGAGGCAAGATTGCCGCGGGTCAGCATCGCTCCCTTGGAGCGCCCGGTGGTGCCGGACGTGTAGAGAAGCGCGGCAAGCGCGGCAGGATCTCCAGCAAAGGAGGCGGGTGGTTCCTGCGTAATCGATGCAACGAGCTGCGGCAATGAACCGTCGCCTCGGGCTCCCAGTGTCTGCACATCCGCTACGCCGGCGCGCTCGGCGATTGCGCGAACATTTGCGAGATCCTGCGGCCGGATCACGGCTACCCGCGGCTGCGAGTCTTCGAGGAAATATTCGAGCTCCGTCAGCGTGTACGCCGTATTGAGCGGCACGAAGACAGCGCCGAGCTTGAGGCAGGCCAGATACAGGGCGACGGCTTCGGGTGATTTTTCGATCTGGGCGGCGACACGATCGGTCGGTACCACGCCGCGCTGCGACAGGGCCGTCGCATATTTTGCAGCCAATGCGTCGAATTCCCGATAGCTGTAGCGCCGCCCCGCGACAGTCTCCAGGAACAATCGATCCGGATCCTGCGCCAGCACGCGCGCCAGCCATTGGAGAGGTTCATCAGTGGCAACGAGTTGGGACATCCGCGATCGCTCCGGGTTGGAGTGCGAATGATAGCCGAGGATGCCGCTACATCCGGTTGCGGTCGCCACGAGAGGGACGTGTGCCCAAGCCGCGCATCCAACCGTCGCTTGCGGGATGAGTCGTACGCGGTACAGGCTTGCAGCTCTCTGCCGGGCTGCGGCGATCAGCCACCGCTGCTGCGATTGTTCGACGCGCGTTTCTCTTCGTACATTGCCGCGTCGGCGCGGGCGATCAGGGACTCCAGGTCCTCGTCGGAGGCGACATTGAAGATGGCCGTGCCGACGCTCATCTGCAGTGAATAGCGGCGCTGTTTGCCTTTATTCATCAGCGCGATCTGCTCGCGCAGCCGCTTGTTGAGGGCTACGGTATCGCGGCTGACGCGAGCCAGGGCGACGAACTCATCGCCGCCCAGTCGTGCCACGATGTCCGATTCGCGAAAGGTCCGCCGCAGCACTTCTGCCGTGTCGCGCAGCGCCTGGTCGCCTGCCAGATGACCGAGGTCGTCGTTGATCTGCTTGAGCCCGTTCAGATCCATGAAGAACAGTTCCAGCGTGTGTTCCTCGCGCCGCGCGACTTTCAGTGCCTGTT
>JBDHQY010000284.1:0-4218 GCA_039807315.1 Steroidobacter sp.
GGAAGACCACGCCATCCAGGTCGTTGTTGGCCTGGGTGTCCGGCTCGAAAATATCCGAGGTGGCGTAGACCGGCAGATCGTCCGACAGATAGAAGCGCAGCGCCGGCCGCAGCGAGCGTCCCTGCGCCGGGAAAGCGCCGATGAAGACGAACTGCACGTCGCCGCGGCGCCGCGGTTCGAATTCAAGACGCTGACCAAGGATCGAGTTCAGGGCTCTGGCGCGCTCGCGGCTCTCGTCGATCAGCAGCATGCGCGTGATCGGATCCGAGAAATCATGCGCGGAAGCATCGTAGTAACGAACTGCCGCAACGGCGCCGCCCAGCACCTTGAGTTCGGATTCGAAGGCACGATACACGCGCAGGCCCCATTCGTTGTTGGGCAACAGCGCCAGACCGCGCATTTGTCCATTGGCCACGACGCGCTGCGCCACCTGCCGTGCTTCTTCCTCCGGATCGAGGGAAAACTGGAACATCAGCGCCGGCGGTGTCGCAGTGTCGGGCAGCCGGTTCAGCGCCAGCGTCAGTACGGATGTATCGCTGGCAGCGCCAACCGCCGCCACGTCTTCTTTCATGAGCGGACCCACGACGAACTGCGCGCCGTCGGCGATCGCGCGTCGATACGCCGTGCTCGCTCCCATCTCCGCCGTGTCGTAAACATTGACCTGTGGACGCCGGCTCGCTTCCTGTTGCAGCAGCGCAGCCATGAATCCATCGCGCACCGCGACACCGGCGGCCTGCTGGCGGCCGGTGAGCGGCAGCACGAGCGCAACTTGCGGTGGATAATCGAGACCGATGCCCAGCTCCGGCATGATTTCCTCATTGAGGAAGGTATTGGCCGGGTGGGTCGGATAGCGGTTGCGCCAGTTCGCCAGGTCGTCCTTGGCGGCGAAAGGATTGCGGGCAGAGCTCAGCGCGGCGCGCCCCAGGTCCAGCCATCCCGCTGCGACCGTGCTGCTGCCCGGCGGTGCCGTGAAATCTGCATTGCCGCTGGCGCTTTGCTGCAGTCCCTGCCAGATCAGGCGCTGGTTGGCGCGCAGGTCCTGCTGGCTCGTCAGCATTCGTTCGCGTTCCAGTGCGGTCATCACTGCGGCGGCCGGGCGATTCAATGCGAACTGGGCGCGGGCGCGTACGCCGAGGATGTCTGCGGCACTGTCGCGAGGCAGCGGCTGCGGGATTCGATCCAGCTCGGCCAGTGCCTTGGTCGGATTCTGCGCACGCAATGCCAGTTCGGCGACGACCTGAGCGCGCAGCGCGAAGTCCTGTGTCGGCAAAGTGCGGCTGAGCTGGCTGAGTTTCGCGTTCGCCTTGTCCGTCGCTCCCGCATTCACATACTCGCGCGCGGCACGCAGCAGCAGGCGGTCATGGAGATCTTTGGGCGATTGCGCGGCGAGCGCTTCATAGGCCTGTGCCGATTCCTGGAACTTGCCTTCGCGCGAGAGCTTCTCCGCCTGTTCCAGTTGACGATCCACGCCTGGCGCCTGCGGCTGGGTCGGCGGCGTCGCGCAGGAAGCGATGCCGAGTACCGCGATCAGGCAGATCAGACCATCGCGCAGCGGCTTCATGCGGCCGGGATTGGTTCGTGCTCGGGAGGCGCTGCTGAAGTTGCAGCCAGCGGAAGCGGCATGGGGGGGCATGGATAGTGTCGCGGGCATGGGGCGGAGTTTACCCCGCGCCGCGGGACAGGGCGCTCCCAAGGTCGGGATTTTGCTTCGTCATGGCGTAGGGTCTTTTCCGGATCGGGCCTCGTTCAGGGCGATCGAGGAATGGGGGCGAGAGGCGACTTCAACGGGCCGGTAGGCGGGGTGGGTTGGGGCCGCTCATTTTCCGGGGCGCCGTAAAAAAATGCCTCCAATCAGGCTCAGGTTTGCGTTCACGCGTCGGCACTGGTGCGCGTTCCGTGGCCTTGAAAAAACAGAATGTTCGCGAATGCCGGCTTGAAGGGCGGCGCGAGAAGCTCTCGAACAGGTTTCGAGAAGGCGCCGATTTGCTGGTTCCTGGTCCTTCCGCCCTGATCAAGTCGAAGGCGGGCTGGGTGCGGCAGTGACGGGTGAATCGGCAGGATGGCGCCCGCTTCCGCCCGCGCGGCAATGACGAGTGGCAACAGAGCGTCCTCGACGTTGTGATTTTCCGCAGTTGCACGAGCGATTTTCGACGGTGCGCTGTTCCGGCTTGGCACGCTCGTCGATTCGTGAATAAATCCGGGCAACATTCCAGCCTCTGCTCAGGACCCTGCGTGTCCACGATTTCCAGTTCCGATTCCACCGGTACCTTGTTCGTCGTTGCCACGCCGATCGGCAACCTCGGCGACTTCAGTCCTCGAGCGCGCGAAGTGCTCGGTGCCGTGCAGCTCGTTGCGGCCGAGGACACACGGCATACACGCCAACTGTTGCAGTCGTTTGGAATCGAGACGCCGCTGACTTCGCTGCACGAGCACAACGAGGCCCAGAAGTCCGAGGAGCTGATCGAGCGCCTGGCGCGGGGCGAATCGCTGGCGATCGTGTCGGATGCGGGTACGCCGCTCATCAGCGATCCGGGTTTCGATCTGATTGCCGGCGCGCGCCGCCGCGGCATTCCCGTGGTGGCCGTGCCGGGGCCGTGTGCGGCGATTGCTGCCGTTTCCGTTGCGGGCCTGCCTGCCGATCGCTTCGCGTTCGAAGGTTTCTTAGCGGCGAAATCCGCAGCGCGGCGCGCGCAGCTGGAGAAGCTGGTGAATGAAGCGCGCACGCTGATCTTTTACGAGGCTCCGCACCGCCTGGTCGAAACGCTCGACGACATGTCCGCGATTCTGGGCGCGCGGCGCCCGGCAACGATCAGCCGCGAATTGACCAAGCGTTTCGAAACGACGTACAGCGGTACGCTTGCCGAGCTCGCTGAAACCGCGGGGCGTGATGAAAACATGTCGCGCGGAGAGATCGTGATTGTCGTCGCGGGCTCGTCCGCGCCGCCCGCTCAGGCTGCCGCTTTGAATGCCGAGCAGCTATTGCGCGCGCTGCTCGAAGAGCTGTCACCGGCCCAGGCCGCGAAAGTGACGGCTCGCATCACCGGCGTGAAGCGCGCGGAGCTTTACGAAATCGCGATTCGGCTCGGAAACAAGCGCGATTGACTTGCTTCCGTGCCCTGCGGCCCTCACCATGCGCGCCGGAGTCGGCCAGACAACCGCTGCGCGCAAGCGTGGAGGAAAGTCCGGGCTCCCTAGGGCAAGGCGCCAGGTAACGCCTGGGGGGCGTGAGCCCACGGACAGTGCAACAGAAAGCAAACCGCCTAAGCCGCAGCAATGCGGCCGGTAAGGGTGAAAGGGTGCGGTAAGAGCGCACCGCGCCGGTGGCAACATTCGGTGGCACGGCAAACCCCGCCTGGAGCAAGACCAAATAGGGAAGCACGCGGTGCGCAAGCGCCGCACGCATGGCCCATGCAGGCTTCCGGGTAGGTCGCTAGAGGTGCGCGGTGACGCGCATCCCAGAGGAATGGTTGTCCTCGACAGAACCCGGCTTATCGGCCGACTCCTTCTTATTTGCTGATTTTTTGCGGCGATTCGCCGCCATTTCTCGACGGATCGCGGCAGATCGTTGCATCGTGCCAGCCTGGATCGCAGCCCGGCAGCGGCTCTCCGGATATTGGGGAGGCCGTTCCCATCCGAGGGTCCAGCCATCCCGATCCTCGTTTTTCCCAGCTCGGTGTGCCCATTCCGAGGCCATCCCGCCTGCCACTGCGAACCATCTCGGGCAGATCCCCAGAGCGGCTGTCAGGATTAGATTTATCTAAACGGTAGCCGTTGTCGCCAAAAGCCGCTCCGGTAAATCATGTAGGAAATTTATATACACCTCAGTGCTGTCCCAGGCGCTGCAGCAGGCGCCCTGTTGTGCCTTTTTTCGATGACGCTCCCGTCAGTTTTCTGTCGCTGTCGCGCGCGGATTTGCGCGCAGGCTGGATTCGAGTCGGAAATCAACTTGCCAGCCGCTCCTATATATGTATGCGCTCTTACTTAAAGAAGTGCTCTTAACTCTCTGATTTGAAATTGAAGCCCTGCGTGACTCCTCGGCCGGTTTTCGCTGCCCGCGCTAAGTCACTGTCGCCAAACAGGAAATTTCTCAGATTTTTTTGACTTGCGGCTTTGGCGCTCCCTATAGTCGCCACCGTAGTGGGAAAAAGTGGGAATGAATGGGTTAAGAGGGCAGAGATGAGCTGTCCCCGCCCTGAAATCGGTCGCCAAACATGTTCC
>JBDHQY010000285.1:0-4202 GCA_039807315.1 Steroidobacter sp.
TCTACGAGAAGCTGTTCAATTTCCGCGAGATCCGCTACTTCGACATCGAAGGCAAGAAGACCGGGCTGTTCAGCCGCGCCATGACCAGCCCGTGCGGCAAGATCCGCATCCCGATCAACGAGTCGCAGGACGACAAGTCGCAGATCGAAGAGTACCTGCGCGAATACCACGGTGAGGGTATCCAGCACATCGCGCTGGGGACCGGCGACATCTTTTCGACCGTCGATGTGCTGCGCTCGCAGGGCGTGCAGTTCCAGGACACGCCGGACACCTACTACGAAGGTGTCGATGCGCGCGTCACCGGCCACCACGAGAATCTGGAGGAGCTGAAGCAGCGCCGCATCCTGATCGACGGCAATCCCGGCAAGGGCGAGGGCCTGCTGCTGCAGATCTTCACCCAGAACGTGATCGGTCCGATCTTCTTCGAGATCATCCAGCGCAAGGGCAACGAGGGCTTCGGCGAGGGCAATTTCAAGGCCTTGTTCGAATCCATCGAGCTGGACCAGATGCGCCGCGGCGTGATCTGAGACAGGCGCGGCCGCGGCCCATCCGAGGAGAGCGTATGAAACGCCGAATCTCATTCCCCCGCGTCGAAGGTACGGCCTCGCGGCAGGCGCACGCCGACCTGCCCGAGGGCACCTACGAGCGCGAGAGCAGCAAGGAAGGCTTTTTCGGTCCGGCCAGCATGTTCCATCACCGGCATCCGCCCACCGGCTGGGTGGAGTTCGAAGGGCCGCTGCGTCCGCATGCCTTCGACCTGAACCGCCTGCCGCGTGGTGATGCTTCGCCCTGGGCGGCGGCTGAAGTGCTGCATAACGCAAGCGTCCGCGTACGGTTCTGGAACGCCGCCAGGTCGATGGATCACCTGGTCCGCAATGCGGACGGTGACGATCTGTTGTTCGTGCATGCGGGCGCCGGTGAGTTTTTCTGCGACTACGGTCATCTGAGCATCCGTGCCGGCGACTACGTCGTGGTGCCGCGCGGCACCATGTGGCGCGTGGAAGTGCGCGAGCCCATGTCGATGCTGATGATCGAGGCCGTGAATTCCAGCTACGAGTTGCCCGACAAGGGACTGCTGGGCGCACATGCCATTTTCGATCCGGCGCTGCTGGACACCCCGACGCTGGATGCGGCGTTCGTGGCGCAACAGGCGGACGACCGCGCCTGGCAGGTGCGCATCAAGCGCAAGCAGGCGATCTCGACGGTCACCTATCCGTTCAATCCGCTGGACGCCATCGGCTGGCACGGCGACCTGTCGGTGGCGCGCATCAACGTGAAGGACATCCGTCCCATCGTCAGCCATCGCTATCACTTGCCGCCGTCGGCGCACACCACCTTCGTGGCCCAGCGTTTCGTGGTCTGCACCTTCGCGCCGCGCCCGTTCGAGACCGATCCGGGCGCGCTCAAGGTGCCGTTCTTCCACAACAACGACGACTACGACGAAGTGATCTTCTATCACGCGGGCAGCTTCTTCTCGCGCGACAACATCGGCCCCGGCATGATGACGCTGCACCCGTGCGGCTTCACCCATGGCCCGCATCCCAAGGCATTGAAGAACATGCTGGTGCAGCCGACGCCGGCCACCGACGAGTACGCAGTGATGATCGATACGCGCGACGCGCTGGAGATCACCGATGCGGTACAGAAGGTGGAGTGGGCGGGTTACGTCGATTCGTGGAAGCCGAAATGATCGGGCTGGCGGCGATTCCTCTATTGATCCCGGTCGAGTCGCTCGTTTGAGGGCGCGCCGCATGGGCTGTGAGCAGCTTTATGAGCAGTGTACAGGCTCGAGTGAGCTGTAGAAGGGCAGCTTCGATCAGCAGTGTGCGGTTTCGGTGAGGGGGACTCGTTTCGGGACCGCCCGTGAATACATCCCTGTAGGGCTGCCACAAAAACATCCCTGTTTTTGCGGCTCCCGAAACGAGTCCCCCTCACCGAAACCGCAGAGATTTCTGGTGCAGCAGCGCTCGGAAAGAGCCCTTCCGAAAAGCAATTGGCACTCTCTTTCAGGCGTCGTTGCGGGCGGGGCCCCACATTTTCAGGATGAGAGGAGGAACAGGACGTTCCGAGTGAGCAAGCGCTACAGGGACGTATTCACGCGCGGTCCTGGAAATGTGGGGCCCCGCCCGCAACGACGCTTGGCATCGTACTTCTGGCCCAATCAGTACAGTGGGCCGGGCACGTTCGTTACCCCAGCACGTCCCTAACTAGCTACGCGAATCTTCAGGATCGCGTCATGGCGGCGGTTCCGCACCGGGGTTCGCATCTTCCATCGGGTGCGTGGTCAGCTCGCCTTCCTGTGCCGGCAGTGGCGTGGTCACCGCGCCATTTGAAGGTTCTTGCCGGGTGCCCGAGGACGGCATCGATGTTGAAGCTTGGGCGGCGGGTGCTGCGCCGGCGCCTGAAGCCGAGCGCGCGATGGCGGCGATGAAGGTTTCGGCGGGCGGGGGGGCCTTTGCTGCGTCGCTGCGGATGATTTCACTCGCCAGGATGCCCGGGCGGCCGTAGAAACTTTCGTTGGAGCGGTTGTCGATGGTCAGCGCCGAGCCGTCGAGCGCGACGCCCGCGAACAGGCCGCTGGCGCGCGAATACGAATAGACCTGTGCGGTGAGGCCGATATCGGTGGCGGCGGAGCTCTGGCGTCCGATCGGACCGGCGGCCACGGCGGCGTCCGCGCCGAGCGTGATCTTGCCACCGACGATGCCTTCGATGCTCTGGCGCGAAGTGAACACCAGCACCACGTCGGTGGACTGCACGCCGACCTGGAAGCCGAAGCTGCCGCCGGTGAGGTTCACGAACACCGGGTTGCTCCACGAACCGCTGTCGCGGCGCACGACCATCACGCCCTTGCCACGGCGTCCGCCGATTCCCAATCCCACTTTGATGACGCTTGGCACCACGGCTACAGCATAGGCGCGCTCGAGCAGCCAGGTCGGAATGTTCTGCTCCGGCATCTGCAGCGATTCGTCGAGTACCTTGGTCGCAGTGAGCAGGCGCGCATCCTGTCGCTCGCCGGCGACCGAGGTCGAGGCGCAGAAGAAGATGGTCAGGAAGGTGGCCGCGGCAGCGGCGGTGAAGGATTGCGTTCGCATCGTTTGCCTGTACCTCTGGTTGGCCCGGTGCTGCCGATGCCTGTGCCCCGCGGCAGAACGTAAGGCTGCGGCACCCGGTTCCGGGCTTGGGAAACACGGGTGCCGCTCATGGGACTGTAGCAGATACGATTCGTTCGCGAACCGGTCGCAGCCTGTCGGCGCAGTCAGTGTTGCCGCGGTTCAGTTCGGGCGTTTGCCCGCGGCCGCCATATCGTTCTGGTTCGTTGCGAGCATGAGCTCGTCGAGTTTGTGCCGCTCGCCGCGGTCCGTGTAGAAACGGGTGATGCGTTCGCGTGCTTTCTGGCGCGTCGTGGTGTCGGCGCCGACGTCGCGGCTCAGCACCTCGTAGCTCTGTACCAGATATTTCTCCGCGTCGCGGATACGGCCTTGCTGGTACAGCGCTTCTCCGAGTGCGCTTGCGGAACGGGCCGCGCGCCACTCAGGTGCATTGGCGCGTTTCCAGCGATTCATCGAGGCGGTCAGCATCGCCTCTGCGTCCGGCAGGCGCCTGGTAGCGAGCAGCACCTCGCCGAGCACGTATTCGGCCGAGGCGACGTACTGATGATCGGGATCGAGCGTCTTGCCGAAAATTTCCAGCGCCTCGCGCAGCTGCGGTTCGGCCTCCAGGTATTTGCCCTGCCGCGTCAGTATCTGGGCCAGGGAGGTGCGCAGATAGCCGGTCATCGAGCTCTGCGCGCCGCGCGAGGTGTTGTTGATCTCGATGGCCTCGCGGGTGAGCTTTTCCGCCTCGGCGGGCTTGTTCTGCGCGAGCCGCACCTGGGCAAGCGAGTCCAGCGTGTCGGCTACCTTGCTGTTGCCGCGCGGGTAGAGTATCCGCTGTGCCGCCAGTGCGCCTTCGTAGAGGCCGCTGGCTTCGGTGATCTGGCCCTTCAGGAACAGCACGTCGGCCAGGCGCAGATCGGCCATCACGCGATCGGGGTGCAGATTGGAGTTGGCGACGTTGCGATAGATGCTCACCGCCTCGCTGGCCGCCTTTTCCGCGCCGTCCAGGTCGTCGCGCCAGGAGCGGGCATTGGAGATGTCGGTGAGGATCGACGCCACCTCGGTGCTGCGCGGGCCTTCGATCTCCTTCATGAGGGTCAGGCCATC
>JBDHQY010000286.1:0-4197 GCA_039807315.1 Steroidobacter sp.
TCGGCCGCCGGCTCGGCCTGGAGGAAGTGGGCGTGCAAAGCAGCGTCGAGTCCTCCGGCGAAAAGAACGCCTCGCTGGTGCTGGGCAAGTTCCTGTCGCCGCGGCTGTTCGTCAGCTACGGCATCTCGCTCACCGAGTCCATCAATACCCTCAAGCTGCGCTACACCATCAGCGACAAGTGGGTGCTGAAGATGGAAGCCGGCGAGAACCAGAGCGCGGACGCGGAATACACGATCGAGCGGCAATGATCTCCTGCGGCGGCAGGCGACCGGCAACGCAGCAACGGCACCGTCCCTTCGCGATACCCGCACCGAGCCACCTGCGCGCAGGTGGCTCGGCATCCAGGAGCATGGATTTCCCTTGCGCGGGAAGGGCGGAACACTTGAGTCAGTGGCCGCAGACCATTGGAGCGCCCGGGCGACGCCCAGCATCAGTCGAACTCGGTCGGCCGCTCCCGGTCCAGGTGATGCTGGTACATGCGCCGGATCTGCGTCGCCGTGGAACGCCCAGTGGACAATTCCGGCAACGCGTCGAGCGCGAAGAACTGCACGCCATCGGTTTCATGACTCAGCCGGGGCGCACCGCCGGTGATCTCGCAGATGAAGAATGCCTTCCAGGCATGAAACAGGTACGGCGGGTGCTCATGCTGGTTGCGATCGTAGAGGGCGGCGAGCTTGACGGCCCGCGCGGTGAAGCCTGATTCCTGCTCTATCTCTTTCTCGACGGCGTGCGAAGGACTCTCGTTGACGTCGGCCCAGCCGCCCGGCAACGTCCACTTGCCGTCGGTCGTTTCCCGCACCAGCAGCACGCGCTCGCCACGGAAGATGGCGCCGCGCACGTCCATCTTGGGCGTGGCATAACCGTCCTCGACAAACCAGGTGGCACGCAACCGCTCGGCCGTCATGCCCGACTCCGCCTGCAACAGACGGGTCGCGATGTCGACGACCTCCAGATAGCGCTCGCGATCGTATTCCTGCGGCGTGAAGTGCAGTCCGGTTTGTCCCAGCGCCAGCAGGCGGCGGGCAAGATCGAGCGTTGCGGTCATGGCGATGGACGATGGAATAAGAAGCCCAGGGAAAGATTGGCGCGCAACGCGAGCTGTGGCAACTCCATCCGGCAGCTCGTTGCATTTCGGACAGCGGCGCAGCAAAAGCACTATGATCACGCGCCCCATGCGGTTCCCATACACATGAACGCTCGCGCGCCGGCGCTACCGCCTTCGCAGGAGTACGCCCGCGGCCTGACTGCGGCATCCACCGCATTCTTCGTCTGGGGGTTGCTGCCGCTGTATCTCAAAGCACTGCAGGCCGTGCCGGTGCTGCAGGTCACGGCGCACCGAATGACCTGGGGCTGCCTGTTCGCCTTCGCCTGGCTGGCCGTCCGCGGCGAGCTGGACCTGATGCGCGCCGCCCTGGCCGACCCGAAAATGCGGCTGCGCCTGCTCGCCAGCGCCACGCTCATCAGCACCAACTGGCTCCTCTACGTGTGGTCCATCATCAACGATCACGCGGTCGAGGCCAGCCTGGGCTACTTCATCAATCCGCTGCTGAACGTGCTGATGGGCGTGCTGGTGCTGTCGGAGCGCCTGAATCGCGCCCAGTGGAGCGCCGTCGGCATCGCCGCCGCGAGCGTGCTCTACATGACCTGGAGCGCCGGTCATCCACCCTGGATCGCGCTGGTGCTGGCGCTCTCGTTCTGCCTGTACGGACTGCTGCGCAAGATGGTGAGCGTCGAGGCCCTGCCCGGCTTCGCCACCGAGACACTGATGCTGCTGCCGATCGGCATGGGGTATCTGCTGTGGTGCGAAGTCACCGGTGTCGGCACGCTGGGACACGCCGGTCTCGGCACCAATATGCTGCTTGCGCTGGGCGGGCCGATAACGGCATTGCCGCTGGTGTTGTTCGCCTACGGCGCGCGGCGAATTCCCTATTCCACCGTCGGACTGTTGCAGTACATCGGTCCGAGCATCCAGCTGATGCTGGCAGTGTTCGTGTTCCACGAGCCGTTCGAGCGTACGCGGGCGGTGGGCTTCGGGCTGATCTGGCTGGCCATTGCGATCTATCTGGGGGACGGGCTGTGGCGGGCGCGCAAGACCCGCCGGCTGCAATGAAGCGGGTGCGCTGACACCGTTGACAGTGTTTGCATATTTATGCAAGATACCTGAGTTTTTATGCATTCAGGTATCCGCCCGCTTTTGCCCATGGCCGCCGAACCGAACCCATCTGCAGCGCGCCGCGCCGCGATTCTCCGGATCATCCGGGAGTCGACCGTGCACAACCAGGACGAACTGGTGCAGGTTCTGCGCAAGCAGGGCATCGACGCCACGCAATCCAGCGTCAGCCGCGATCTGCGCGAGCTGGGCGTGGCCAAGGCCGGTGACCGCTACATCGTGCCGCCCGCCGATGACGCCCTGCCGTCGAATCATTTCGCTGCCGTGGGCAACTTCGTGGTCGAGATCCGCACCGCCGGCGATGCGCTCACCGTGATCAAGACCACCACCGGCACGGCGCAGAGCGTCGCCGTCGCCATCGATAAATCCAGCTGGCCCGAAGTGGTGGGCACCATTTCCGGCGATGACACCATCTTCGTCGCCACCGAGGACAGTCGCGCCCAGCACCAGCTGCGCGAGCGTCTTCGCGAGATTTTCCGCATCTAACGGCATCCGGCGCCGCCGCGGCGGGCCGGACAAATCCCACGAACGCGTTGCATCCCATGAACCCATCCTTGCCCACTGGCGCCGAACCCATTCTTCTCGCCTTTTCCGGCGGTCTCGACACCTCGTTCCTGGTGCCGTGGCTGGACGCCACTTACGGCCGCCCGGTCATCACCGTGTGCGTGGATACCGGCGGCATCGATGCTGCCGCTGCGAAAGTTCTGGAGCAGCGCGCGCGGGCGCTGGGCGCGAAAGATCACATCCTGGTCGAAGCCCGGCAGGCGTATTTCGATCAGGTGCTGAAGTATCTGGTCATCGGCAACATCAAGCGCGGCCAGATGTATCCGCTGTGCGTCGGCGCCGAGCGCGTCATGCAGGCGCAGACCATTGCCGAATGGGCGCGCAAGCTGGGCACCAAGGTCGTCGCCCATGGCTGCACCGCGGCCGGCAACGACCAGGTTCGCTTCGAAGTGGCGCTGCGCACGCTGGCGCCGGAGCTGACCATCCTCGCGCCGGTGCGCGACAACGCTTTCAAGCGGCCCGACCAGCTCGAGTATCTGCAGCAGCGAAACCTGCCGATTCCGCCGTATGGCGCGGCCTATTCGGTGAATCGCGGTCTGTGGGGCGTCACCATCGGCGGCAAGGAGACACTGACCTCCACTGGCAGCATTCCGGATCACGCCTGGGTGCTGTCGCCGGAAGCGTTCGCCAAACCGCAGCCGCCCGAGTCGCACACCCTCGGTTTCGAGCAAGGCATTCCGGTCAGTCTCGACGGCGCCAGGCTCGATCCGGTGGCGCTGATCGAGAGACTCGAAGCCATCGGCGCCCGCTTCGGCATCGGCCGCGGCATCCACCTGGGCGACACCATCATCGGCACCAAAGGCCGCGTCGCGTTCGAGGCACCGGCTGCCGAAGTGCTGATCAACGCGCATCGCGAGCTGGAAAAGCTGGTCATGACGGGCCGCCAGCAGCGCATCAAGGAAATGCTGGCCGGTCCGTACGGCGATCTGGTCCATGAAGGCCAGCACCTGGACCCGGTGTGCCGCGACATCGAAGCCTTGTTCGTCAATTCGCAGGCGCGCGTCAGCGGCGAAGTCGCGGTGCTGTATCGCCCCGGCAGCGCGTTCGTCGAAGGCGTGAACTCGCCGTACTCGATCATGGCCGCCTCCAAGGGCGTCTATGGCGAAGCGGCCGGCGAATGGAGCGCCGCGGATGCGCTCGGATTCTCCAAGATGGTCGGCCTGCCGGGCATGTTCTGGGCCCGCGCCGGCCAGCAGCTCTCCTCCACTTCCAAGGGCGCGTGACTCGCAGGCCATGAAAACCGTCGTCGTCGACAAGATTGCTTCCATCACCCAGGCGCTCAACCTGGGTCATGAACTGCGCGTCGCCACCACGGACATTCCGTGCGAGGAAGGCGTGGTGCTGGTGGGCGAAATCCTCACCAACAAGTCCACCTACAACACGCTGGAGCTGACCAGCGGCCGCATGGCCAAGGTCGCCAAGGGCAACGTCATCGTCGGCGCGCTCGGCCATCGGCAGGCGCT
>JBDHQY010000287.1:0-4192 GCA_039807315.1 Steroidobacter sp.
GGCTCCACCAGTCGATGGGCGTGACCGCGTTGCCGGCCAGCAGCATGGTGAAATGCAGATGGTCGCCGCCGGCCAGACCGGTGGCGCCGCTGCGGCCCAGCACGGCGTTGGTATCGACCGGATCGCCCACCTTCACCGCGATCGACGACAGGTGCGCATACAGCGATTGCAGCCCCATGCCGTGATCCACGATCACGCAGTTGCCATAGATGCCGAGCCAGCCGGCATGCAACACCTTGCCGCGGTTCGCCGCCTGCACCGGCGCGTTGGCAGTGGAGGCCAGGTCGAATCCCAGATGGACCTGCTGATCCACATCCTGGTTGGCGTAGACATAGGTGCGCTGATCCGCGAATCCCGCCTCGACCGCGGTATTGAGCAGCTGCTTGAACGGCCCCTGCCACAGCATCTGCGGCGAGGTCTGGTGGGCCAGTGCCGCGATCACCTCATTGTTGTCCCGCCGCAGATCGCGGTTGATGCGCAGGAACGAGCCGAGCAGGTCCGACGGATTCTCCACGCGCAGCTCCGGCGTGTTCTGCAGGATGGCCGGCACGACCTTGGACAGGAAGCGGTCGTCGATCGCGATGCGGCTCTTGCGGAACGCCTTCGGGAAGACCCGGTACTCGAACGTCGCGCGGCTCTCGTTGCCGACATCGTCGCGGGCGAAGATCTCGATGGGCGTGTTCTGATCCTGGTTCCACAGCAACGCAAAGAACGCCACGCGCAGGCCGGGATCGGCATTGGGAATGCCGGCGCCCGAGGCGGGAAATCCCGGGTATTCCTGATCGCCGACGCGGACCCCCGAGGCGGCGTCGGCCGGGCTGACCTGGTAGACCACCAGCTCCGAGCCGCCATAGTTGATGTAATGGTGGGTCGACTGGACCGCGACGTGCGGAGCCGTCAGCCGCACCTCGATATCGTGGCTGGCGGTAGATTCGACCTGGCGATATCCGAACAGCACCGGACGCGCCGCGGTCACGACGATGCGCGCGGCGCCAGCTTCGAGCTCGGGAATCTCCCGCTTGCCGATGGCGCGGCTCAAGCTCACCCGATCGCCCGCACGCGTCAGTTGCCCGCCATTGCCGCCGGCCAGGCTGAAAAGCGGCGTTCGCCGGCCACCCTGCTCCAGCACCGCCTCCAGCGTCGCGAGCTTGCCGGCGGGCGCATCGATGTTCACCAGCAGCTGGCCGCTCTGACCGATGGCCTTGAGCGGCTGGGCGATCTCGATGACCGGCCCCGGCGCTCGTCCGGCGAAGTACCACGCAATCCCGGCTGCGGCGGCGAGCGCCACGATCAAAGTAGTCAATACACGCATGCGCGAATTGTAGGCATGTCGACCGGCGAGCGCGAGCGCGACGAACGACTCACCCACGCAAACTCTTCAGTCGCAGCTGGAACCGAAGCGCGCGATCGGTCGTTGTCGTCTTCTGCAACCTGCAATCCGGCGCGATGCGAATCGGCGCATCGTCGCCGAAGCCAGACAACGCCGCGCGCGGCGCCCGGTTCACCAGATCCGAAAATGGTATTGCCACGCCCTGAAGAACTCCTGGCCGCGGGCCGCCAACCCCCGACGCTGACCGCGAGCTGCAACGTACGCATCCTTGCCAAGCTCGCCTTGGGTACGCTCGGCCTCGCGGCGGCCTACGCCATCCTGATCAGCTGGCTCGATCCGGCGCTGCCCTGGCCGCTGAGCTTCGCCAGCGCCCAGTCGTGGTGGCTGGCAATGCTCAATGCCGTGCCGGTACTCATCCTTACCGCAGCCCTGACGATCCTGACGCGGCGGCTGGTGCTGGCGAGCTGGCTGACGGCACTGCTGCTGGGCGCGCTCTACGCCGTCAACACCATCAAGCTGTCGCAGCTGGCGACGCCGCTGCTGCCCGATGATTTCCACTTCCTGAGCGAGCTGCGGCTCAGCTACACGTTCTTCAGCAACTATCTGGCGATCGGGCGCCTGCAGACGCTGGTCGCAGTCGCGCTGCTGGCGGTGACTCTGCTGCTGGCGCGCGCTCCGGTACTGCCGCACCTGAGCGGTCGGCGGCGTGCTTTGGCGGGGCTGGTGATTCTCGGAGTCGGCGCGAGCCTGCTGCACGGCGCCGGACCTTGGCTGCGTCTGTACGATCCCGGGCGCCTGCAGTTCGAGCCGTGGGCGCCGGCGGACAGCGCACAGCGCACCGGCTTGATCACGAACCTGATCATGCTGCATTGGGAGCTGCGCCAGCCGACGGCTGCGGCTCCCGATGTCGCGGCGGCGGTCAGCCTGATTCACAGCGCCGCGGCGATCCGCCGCGACCGGCCCGGGCAGTCGGCCGCCATGGCCGGCGTGGCCGACGATCTGCCCGACATCGTCATCGTGCAAAGCGAGTCGTTGTTCGATCCGGCGCGGCTGGAAGGCGCGGCCGGCAACTATCTGCCGCACTGGCGGCGCCTGGCCAAACGCGGATGGTCCGGCGACCTGAACGTCCCCACGTTCGGTGGCGGCACCATCCGCACCGAATTCGAGCTGCTCACCGGCATGCCGCTCGACGCGCTGCCCCAGGTGCGCTATCCGTATCTGCAATTGCCGCGCAAGCAGATGCCCGGCCTGGTCCGCACGCTGGCGCAACGCGGCTATCGCACCGTGGCCATCCACCCGAACGGTGGTGCGTTCTGGAATCGCAATCGCGCCTTCCGCGCACTCGGATTCGAACGCTTCATCGATGGACACGAATTCGTCGACAGCCCTCGCGAGGGTTGGTACGTGAGCGACGCCGCGCTCACGGATCGCGTGATCGCGGCGTTGAGCGATGAAGGGCCGCCACAGCTGATCATGGCGATCAGCATTCAGAATCACGGCCCCTACTCCCGCCCCCCAGGCATGCGTACCGCCGACGCCATGGCGCAAGCCGTGCCGCCCGCACTGGATGCCGATGCACACGAATCCTGGCTCACATACACATCGCTGCTCGCCAAGACGGACGAAGACATCGGGCGTCTGGCGCAGCACGTACAACAGCGCAAGCGGCGCACGCTGCTGTTGTTCTACGGCGATCACCTGCCGCCGCTCAACGACGTCTTCGCGCAGCTGCGCTTCGTCGACGGCCAGCCGGCGCAGCAGCAGCCGGTGCCGTGGCTACTGCTCGACAATCGCTCAAGGCAGAAGCGCACGGAAACCACTGCCGCATGGCTGTTGCCGGCGCTGCTGCTGGCACGGGCGGGAATCAGCGGCGGCGATGACTATCTCGAATTGATCGAGACACTGCGTGAGCACTGGGGCAGCGCGGAGCTGCAGACCGGCAGCCTGCATCCGGCACTGGCCGCGGCCGCACAGCTGCAGTATCAGGACCAACTGCAGGCGATGCTTCGGCGATGAAACCGTGAGCGGTCGAGGGCGCCGTCCTGGCTGCACTCATTCCAAGACGAGCTCCAGACCGATTCTGGACGCGACGTTCGCACAGCCCCAGCTCGAAGCGAGTATGATCCACGCGAATCCGAGAACGTGCGTCATCCGCCGGCCCGCCCGGCGAGGTGAAGCACAACGGTATCGGCCGCGAGCGCGGCGACCTCTCCTGCGATTTCTCCACGGAAACCAAGAACGTCGCGCCGGCACGCGGCATGCACGGTATTACTGATTACCGGACTCGGCACACGCCAAGGGCTGGTTCGAGCGAAGGGCGGCTCCGGGCGGGTCGCCCTTTTTCGTTTCAAGAGCATGCGACAACCCGACATGAATCCTTTCTCGATTGCCGTCATCCCCGGCGACGGCATCGGGCGTGAAGTCATCCCTGAAGGCATCCGCGTTCTGGAAGCAGCCGCAGCTCGTTTCGGTGTCAAGTTGCGCTGGAAGCACTTCGACTGGAGCTGCGAGACATACAGCCGCACCGGGAAGATGATGCCGGAGGATGGTCTCGAGCAGCTGCGCGCGCACCACGCCATCTATCTCGGCGCGGTCGGCTTCCCCGGTGTGCCGGATCATGTTTCGTTGTGGGGCCTGCTGCTGCCGATCCGGCGCGAGTTCGAACAGTACGTGAACCTGCGCCCCTGCCGCCTGTTTGCGGGCGTTCAATCGCCGCTCGCGAACCCGGGTGCCATCGATATCCAGATCGTGCGCGAGAACACCGAAGGCGAGTACACGTCGCTCGGCGGACGCATGTTCGCGGGCACGGCCCAGGAGTTCGCAATCCAGGAATCGATCTTCTCGCGGCGTGGCACGGATCGC
>JBDHQY010000288.1:0-4180 GCA_039807315.1 Steroidobacter sp.
GGCCAAGCGCGACGGTCAGGACCTGCCGCTGGCGCAAGGTACAGATTTCCGCCTGTAATCCCTCAGCCATATCGCATGCGGCGCCTGCAGTATTGGGCCGCTGCGGGAGCAGGGAGTTCTCAGACGGAGGCTCGCCGCGAGCCGCGGCGAGCCGAAGTGCTCGGCATCCGGCATGTACCGGCCGAACGCGCTGTATGGACAGCGCGTTCGGCTTCCTGCCTGCGTCGATTTTCAATCCGCAGCGTTCGGTAGCGTTCTGGGTTCTCGCAATCCATTTGCGGATTCGCTCCCATGGCACCAGATACAGGGTATCGGGCCTGCCTCGGCCAAGCCGCCCCGCGGCGCTTCACGGACGTGAAGGGCCGCCGGCTCCATTGAACCGGGAAATCCCAGATTCAGAGATAAGTTGTTGATTTCAGGCGTGCCGACGCTCGGCTCCGTTAGTACGTAGCGGCAACAGCTCTTTCCTTATTATCAATGTTAACGATGGCGTGGTTTGATAGCCTCGAAGTGAAATACCTCATAAAGCCACAAGTGCTGAGGATCGTCTGAATCGGGGGTGGATGGATGCGTTCGATCGGGGTGAGTCCCGCATCGGTGTATCGGGAGCGGGCTGCACTTTGGCTGCACGGCGGCATATCCAACCCGTCGGTAGTCCTCGTGTCTGCTGGCTGTTCACCGAGCGAAGCCGAGAATTCCAGCATGGAGTCGAGCAACTCACTCGTTACCACGGATCAGCCTTGCGACATGGCCGGATTCGACGCATTCCGGACGGCAGCGAAAGATTCGGCCATCCATTCCGAATTTCGCCGGCGTGCCCCCGGGGGTTGTGCGGGAACCAACCCCGTGCGCCGTAATCAACAGGTGAGTACGGTGAGCGGCTTTGCGGCGCTGTACGGATGTTCTCAAGTGGAGTCAGGGTCCGATTATCTATGCGATCGCCGCTGAACCTGTTTCGGGTTTTATCGACCGGCCTGCCAGTCGTCCTGGTGACGACCGCGGCACTCCTGGGGGGAACGACGCGGGCGGCCGATACGGCAGCCGCCGATACCGACGTCTTCAGCAAGTATTGGCAATCGGCCGATGCCGCTGATCACGAGCTCTATGTCGAAGAGGCGCTGCCGCCGGGCTTTCAAGTGGTCGCCACGGAACTCGAAGGGCCGGTGTTTGCCGATGCCCAGGGGCACACGCTGTACAAGTGGCCGTTGCGGTCACTGCGCAATGGCGCGACCGGAGATCGGGAAGGTAAAGCTTCCGCGTGCACGAACGAGGTCCTGCGGGTTTCGGCCGGTTTGATGAGCCCGTATCCGGCCGGCTTGCTGCTGCCGGATCTGGATCAACGTCCGAGCTGCGCCGATCTTTGGCCGCCGGTGATCGCGCCCAAGGACGCCAAGGAAGTGGGCAAGTGGACCATCATCCCGCGCAGCGACGGTGTCGGTCAGTGGGCCTATGGCGGCTATCCGCTGTACACCTCGAGCCTGGATCGACAGCCTGGGGATGTTAACGGCGGCACCAAGATGGACGGTGGCGGCGATGGCGGCGTGGTACGCGTACCCGTCGGGCCGGTATCCGCCATTCCGCCCGGATTCAAGATTGCTGCTGCAATCACCGGACGAATGATCATAACCAACGATGGATCCTCGGTGTACGCCTGGGACGGCGACAAGCCCAACGTCTCGAATTGCTACAAGGAATGTCTGGTGGACTGGACGCCGGTGCTGGCACCGGAAATCGTCAAGGAGCGGGACGACTGGACGATCGTCAAGCGCGCGCCCGGTATCAATCAGTGGGCCTTCCGAGGCAAGCCGCTGTACACGTACAACTACGATCGTGGTTCGCGCAATTTCTGGGGCGCCGATGTGCCGGGTTGGCACAACGTCTACACGCAACGCGCGTTGCGGCCGCCCGAAGGGTTTACGGTTCAGGACGCGGAAGGTGGCGGTCAGGTCCTGGCGGACTCGCGCGGTCGCACCATCTATCTCTACAACTGCCGGGATGATTCGTTCGCGCAGCTCGCCTGCGACAACCCGGATTCGACCCAGGCCTATCGCATGGCGATATGCGGCGACGGTGATCCGAAGCTGTGCCGGGAGACCTTTCCGTACGTGATCGCACCGGCCGGTGCCAAGAGCGGCAGTCGGCTCTGGAGCGTGCTGGCCATCGATCCCGACACGGGCCATCGCGCGGCACCCGGTCAGACGGCGCTGAACGTGTGGGCCTATCGTGGCCGGCCGGTCTACAACTATGTGGGTGACGATCAGCCGGGTGTCACCAATGCTGACGGCTACGGTGAATTCACAGGAGGGCGCAATGGCTACAAGGCCTTCGTCCTGCGGGATATTTTTCAGAACAACGGGTTTCACCCATGATCTCGGCAACAATCTCATCAGTAATCAAGGGGTGGTCTATGAAGCATGAGCAGCCGGATACGGCGCCAGAGCGGTCGAAGGTATCTCATTTGCTTCTCGGCGCACTGACGTTCGCCGCGCTGACCTCGGGAGGCTCGGCGGTCGCCCAGGCGCTTCAGGACGGTCGGATCGGCTACGTCATGACGGAGCGGCGCTGGGCCGTCTACGAGACTCCGGACGGCAAGGTGGAATGCCCCAAGGGCTTCAACCTGGGGCCGCGGGAGCAGTTCGAGGTGTTGTTCCCCAAGGATAAGGGCAAGGTCTATACGGAGATGGAATCGCGTCTCATGCGTGAGGGGCGGGCGTTCCACATCACCAATCCGCAGGATCCGTTCCCGTTCTACGAGGCGCAGGGACCGATCTCGTACGGGCTGAATCTCGACGGCAAGATCGGCCCGAACGATTACCAGGGTCCGGAAGGCGAGAAAGGCATCGACAACCAGCTGTACCGTGCCATTGGTTGCATCGCCGCCTACCGCATGGGCGGGGTCGTCTCGTTCTTCGACACCGTCGACATGTACAGGAACGGCTACAACCGCTGGCTGATCGAGCTGACGGGCGTGGATGACCTGGTCAATGACGACGACGTGACCGTGACCACGTATCGCGGCCTCAACGATTTGTACCGGGATGGCACCGGTGCGGCTTTCGCGCCGGGCTCGACGCAAGACGTCGATGCGCGCTGGGGCCAGAGTTTCGTCTCGCGCTTCAAGGGCAAGATCGTCGACGGCGTGCTGACTACGGAGCCGATTGACTCGGTCAAGTGGCCGAACTCGCAGCCGGGGGTGTTCAGCGGGTACTACATCATGCGCGGCCCGCGGTTCCGTCTCGATATCAATCAAGACACTGCCAAGGGCATCCTGGCGGGCTACGTGGACATCGAGTCGTACAGTCATCAGCTCAACACGAACTGGGCGACGCATCACCAGAGCTATGGTCAGCTTTCGGCGGCCTCGCTGCACCGAGCGCTGCGTCGGCTGGCGGATGGCTACCCCGATCCGAAGACCGGGGCGAACACGGCGATCTCCTCGGCGATCGAGCTGCAGTTCGTGCAGGCGTACCTGGTGCATCCGCAGAAGAAAACGGTGGTCGCCAGCAAAACCCCGTGACCGCCGCCGCCCTGCGCCGATAATCGGCGATGAGGGTCGCTAGTTCCCTCCTGCCGCAGAAGGCCGCGCGCCTTCCTGCGGCAGGGGTTCCTCGAGACATCGGAGTCGACTTCGCCTGCGCCTTGGACGACGCAGCCGGTTCCGGCCCGGCTCACTCCAGCGGCTGTTCTCGGTATTTCACGTGAACGTGAACGGTCGCCACTCCAAGGTTCGCTCGAAAAACCCCTGGATCGGTGTTAAGTCATTGATTCCAGGTCCCTAATCGCACTAGCCTAATTAGTACATAGTGGCAATAGTTCTTTCCTTATTATCAATGTTAAGGATGGTGCGGTTTGATAGCCTCGAAGCGAAATACCTCATAAAGCCGTAGTCCATAAGTGCTGAGGATCGTTCGAATCGGGGGGCGGTAGATGCGTTCGATCGGGCTGAGTTTCGCGTCACAGTATCGGGGGCAGACTGCGCCCTGGTTGCGTGCTGGTCTGGCCAGTCTGCTGGCGGGCCTGGTCGCCGCCGGCTGTTCATCATCGAGCGAGCCTGCGAGTTCCGGCACCGAGCCGCGCATCTCGCTGGTCACCACGGACCAATATCTCAATTCGCTGCACTACGTTTTCGGCACCGGCATCGAGCTGCAGATACAGTTCCCGCCGTTCGAACGAACCGAAG
>JBDHQY010000289.1:0-4177 GCA_039807315.1 Steroidobacter sp.
CAGATGTTCAAGGGCGAGGCCGGTACTCGCGTCGATCTGGTGGACGTGAACTTGGAAGGTGGCGAGAACCGCGTCGACCTGGACCTGTTCGCCGAACCCGGCAACGATCAACCCGAGGGCCTGGACCTGGAGTTCGGCAGTGGCGAGCGCAAGGTGGCCGAACCGGCCGCCGAATCCGGCTCCGCCAACTCTCCGGATCTCGACTTCCTGCTCGACGAGCCGGCGCCGCATGGCGACGACGAGCCGACGCGCGAGCTCGATCCGTTGGCGCGCACGCAGGAGACGCCGACCGTCGAATCGCCGATGATCGATCGCGCCTCGCAGACCGTGCGCGAGAAGATCGACAGCACGGCGTTCGCCAAGGCCGGCACGGAGCAGACCGCCGAGCTGTCGCTCGACGATCTGGGCCTGGACGTGGCAGCGCTCGAGGCCAACGGCCTGCTGGAACAGACCGCTTCGCTGGAGAAGGATGCAGTAGCTGACGATCCCGGCGGCACCGGCGTCATGCCGGCGCTGCGCGACGACGAAATGACCCAGCTGGCGCCCTCGCTCGGCAGCTTCGAGCGCACCTTGCAGGCGCCGCGGGTGGAATCGTCCGGCGTCGAGAAATTGGATATCGAGGGCGATATCGACAGCACCGGCACCATCTACATCGATCAGGTCGACCTGGCCGGCGGCGACACCGTCGAGCAGCCGCGGCCGGACATCGATTCGACCGCCGCCCTGGTCAAGCTGCCCGAGGCCGACCTGGACGTCGATCTCGACAGCTTCGGCGAGTCGCCGGTCAGCGGCGACACGGTGCGCCAGACGGTCTCCGAAGTGGATCGGTTCTCGGACGACGTGTTCGCCGATCGCACCAGCGAGTTCGCCAAGATCGACCTGGACGTGGGCGAGGCGCTGGGCGCGGACGATCATGCGCCGACCAACAAGCAGGTCGTCAACGAGATGGAGCTGTCGGAGCTGGAGCCGGTGACCATGAGCGAAGTCGGCACCAAGCTCGACCTAGCGCGCGCCTACATGGACATGGGCGACCCGGACGGCGCACGCAGCATCCTCGAGGAGGTGCTGCAGGAAGGCACGTCCAATCAGAAGCAGGAAGCGCAGCGCCTGCTCGACTCCATCCGCTAGCGATTCGCCGCGCGCGTCGATCCTGACGCGCGCGGCCACCCGATTGGTTTATCGTTCACCGCCTTGCGGCCTGATGGGTCGCCCGTCCGCAGTCAAGTCCGTTCCTTCATGTCCCGCATCGCGCTTGGAATCGAATACGACGGCAGCGCATTCTTCGGCTGGCAGGCCCAGTCGCATGTCCAGGGTGTGCAGTCGACGGTCGAGGCCGCGTTGACGCGCGTCGCCGACCACCCCGTGGCAATCGTCGCTGCGGGTCGCACCGATGCGGGTGTACATGCGGCGATGCAGGTGGCGCACTTCGATACGACCGCGAGCCGCACTCGGCGCAGTTGGGTGCTGGGGGCGAATTCCGGACTGCCCAAACAGGTGAGCGTTCTGTGGGCGCGCGAAGTTCCGGAAGGTTTCCACGCACGCTACAGCGCATTCGCGCGCAGCTACCGATACTTCATCCTGAACCGCCCGGTCCGTCCGGCGCTCGGCGCTCAATATGTCTCGTGGGTTCGCGAGCCGCTCGATCAGCCGCGCATGCATGCGGCCGCGCAGCAGCTGGTGGGCGAGCACGATTTTTCTTCGTTTCGCGCCGCCGAATGCCAATCGCGGACGCCGATGCGGCATCTGCATCGCATCGATGTGGAGCGGCGCGGTGAGGTGCTGACGATCGCCGTGACCGCCAACGCGTTCCTGCATCACATGGTGCGCAATATCGCCGGGGTGCTGATTGCGGTCGGCCGTGGCGATGCGCCGCTGGAGTGGGTGGCGGAAGTGCTGGCTGCGCGCGACCGCAAGCAAGGCGGTGTGACGGCGCCGCCGGAAGGGCTGTACCTGGCCGGCGTGCGCTATGCCCCGGCGCTGGAGCTGCCGAGCGAGGCCGGCCAAATCACCCCGATCGCTTGCCCGGTGGGACCGGACCAAGTATAGATGCGGCCTCGTTGAGACCGGCAGGCTGACTGCCGCGGAAACTCCGGAGCCGCTCGTCATTGCGCGCCGGCGGAAATCCATCCCGACCGTCGCGATGGACTGCCGACCTTCGCGGCAATGACGGGGATGCCACGGGCTTCCCTACCAAGGAAAATCGACTGCATGACCTGGTTCGAGAAAATCATGCCTTCGCGGATCAAGACCGAGCGCCGTACGCGTTCGGTGCCCGAGGGCCTGTGGATGAAGTGTGCCGCCTGCGACGCCGTACTGTACCGCGCGGAGCTGGAACGCAATCTTCATGTGTGCCCCAAGTGTGGGCATCACATGCGCATCGGGGCGCGTGAACGGCTCGAGCACTTTCTCGATCCGGATTCCATCACCGAGTTGGCCACCAACGTGGAACCGGAAGACCCGCTCAAGTTCCGCGACAGCAAGAAGTACCGCGACCGACTGCAGCAGGCGCAGAAGAGCACCGAAGAGCGCGATGCACTGATCGTGATGAGCGGCACGCTGCACGGTCTGCCGGTCGTCGCCTGCGCCTTCGAGTTCGAGTTCATGGCCGGTTCGATGGGCTCGGCGGTGGGCGAGCGTTTCGTGCGCGCCGTCGAGCATTGCATCGAGCATCGCAAGTCGCTGGTGTGCTTCGCCGCCAGCGGCGGCGCACGCATGCAGGAAGCGCTGCTGTCGCTGTTGCAGATGGCGAAGACCAGCGCGGCGCTGGCCCGCCTCGGGCGCGAGCGCCTGCCGTACATCTCGGTGATGACGGATCCGACCACCGGCGGTGTGTCGGCCAGTCTCGCCATGCTGGGCGACGTCAACATCGGCGAGCCCAAGGCGCTGATCGGCTTTGCCGGCGCGCGCGTCATTCAACAGACGGTGCGGGAGACGCTGCCCGAAGGCTTCCAGCGCAGCGAGTTCCTGCTGGAGCACGGTGCGCTCGACATGATCGTGGACCGGCGCGACATGCGTGACCGCATCGGTGGCCTGCTGGCCATGTTCACCAACCAGGCGCTGCCGCCGCCGGCCTAGGCAAGAGCGCACCGGCGACGTCCCCCGGGCGTCGGCGGAGCGCGCTGTCACCCGGTCTCGAAATTGCCAGGGCGAGTCCTTCCTCAAGTGCGCTTCTCCACGCTGGCCGAATGGCTTTCCTGGCAGGAGTCGCTGCATCCGAGCACGATCGACTTGGGCTTGGTGCGTCTGAACCGGGCGCTGCGGCGGCTGGGCTGGCGTCGGCCGGCGTGCCCCGTAATCACTGTGGGCGGCACCAACGGCAAGGGCTCCAGCGTCGCGCTGCTCAATCGCATCCTGAGCGAAGCGGGCTATCGGGTCGGCACCTTCACCTCGCCACACCTGCTGCGCTACAACGAGCGCATCGTCATCGCCGATCGTCAGGTCTCGGACGCATCGTTGATGGCGGCGTTCGAGCGTATCGACGCGGTGCGCGGCGCGGACACGCTGACGTTCTTCGAGTTCAACGCACTGGCTGCGTTCCTGGTGTTCGAGACCGCAGGGCTCGATGCCATCGTGCTGGAAGTCGGCATGGGCGGGCGGCTGGACGCGGTCAATGCCATCGATACCGATGCCGCGCTGGTGACGTCGATCGCCTTGGATCACTGCGACTGGCTGGGACATGACGTGGAGACTATCGGAGGCGAGAAAGCCGGAATTTTCCGTCGCGACCGCCCTGCGGTGTTCGGTTCTCCCGCCATGCCGCAGTCCATCGCGAAGTCCGCCGAACAAGCAGGGGCGCGTCTGCTGCAACTCGGGCGGGACTTCGGCTACCAGCGCCACGGTGACCGATGGTCCTGGCACGGTACGAAAAGTGGTTACGCAGACCTGCCGCGGCCGGCGCTGGTCGGCGAAATCCAGTTCGCCAATGCCGCCAGCGTTCTCGCCGTGCTCGAAAGCCTCGCCGAGCGTCTGCCGGTGGCGCGCGGAGCCATCGAGCGCGGGCTGCAACGGGTATCGCTGCCCGGCCGGTTCCAGATCGTGCAGGGCCGGGCCGAATGGATCCTGGACGTGGCCCACAATCCCGCCGCAGCTCGGACGCTCGCGTCGCAACTGGCGGAACGCGCCACCGTGGGACGCACCATCGCCGTTTGCGGCATTCTCGGCGACAAGGATATCGAGG
>JBDHQY010000290.1:0-4173 GCA_039807315.1 Steroidobacter sp.
GCTGGCGTGCAGACCCAGATCGTGCTCGACACGCTGAGCAACGCGGCCGGCTCGCCGCTACTGCTGGCGCAGGCCTCGAGCGGTCCGACATGAGCTTCATCCTCGACGCCCTGAAAAAATCCGAGAACGAGCGCCAGCGCACCATCGGCCCGTCGCTGGCCGACGCGCCGCTGCGCCGCCAGCAGATCGACCGGCCCTGGTGGGCGCTGGCGGTCGGTGCGCTGCTGGTGGTGAACCTGGGCGTGCTGCTGATCGTATTGACCCGCGGCAACGACAAACCGGCGCCGGCCGCGACCATCGCGCCCGCCGTTGCAGCTCCCGCCGCGACAACGGCTGCCCCGCCGCCCGCCGCCAATCCTCCAACCCGCCAGGCAGTGCAGGTTTCCAGACCGCAGCGGGCAACCCCCGCCGCCAGCCCGGCGGTGCGCTCGCTGGCTGAAGAAGCGAACGAGGGCTACGACGACTACGCAATGAACGACGAAGCGTTCGATGCGCCGAGCCATCCCGCCTTCGCCGCTGCCGCCGGCGTGCCCCCCGGACCTTCGATCGTCCGGCCTATCGAAGCGCCGTCCGTCGCACCACTGCCCCGCGACGCAGCTGCTTCAGCGGCGCGGGCGGCGGACGAAGCCGGCACCGAATCTCTGCCTACCATGAATGCGTTGGCGGCAACCGGAGCCGCGCTGCCGGATCTGCATCTGGACATTCATGTGTATTCGACCAAGCCGGCCGAACGCTTCGTCTTCGTGAACATGCGCAAATATCACGAG
The DNA here is from genome assembly GCA_039807315.1 of Steroidobacter sp. Lineage (GTDB taxonomy): Bacteria > Pseudomonadota > Gammaproteobacteria > Steroidobacterales > Steroidobacteraceae > Steroidobacter. Next base: position 768 of record JBDHQY010000290.1, read on the forward strand.
GGCGACACCCTGAGCGAAGGGCCGACCATCGAGCGCATCACCCCGGACGGCACCGTGCTCAATCATCAGGGCCAGCGGTTCGTGCTGCCCAGGCAATAGCGTCGCTGCCCCGCGGCGCGTATTCGTCCGAAAAAAACCGTCGCTGCCCGCTCAGCCTTCCTGAGCAGATACCGCCGCCTCGAAACGACTTCGTGAGCGCGTGGGATACGCACCCGAGCTCTTGGGCATCGGCCGATGCGATGCCAGCTGCCCGAATGCAGGGTCGAGGCGAGCGTGGCCGCATCACCGTGCCTGACATGAATTCAATTATTGACACTCCGTCAATACGGACGTAGCTTGCCGCGCCATGTCGTACATCGCCGAACGCCGCCAGGAAGAGAAAGACCGCCGCCGCGGCGAGATCGTCGATGCCGCCGAAGACTTGTATCGCGAACTCGGCTGGGATGCCGTGACCATGGATGGCGTGGCCAAGCGCGCCCGCCTGAGTCGCGCGCTGGTGTACGTGTACTTCAAGGACAAGACCGATCTGCATTTCGCGATCGTGGCCCGCGCCATGCAGTTGCTGCGTCAGCGCTTCGTCGAAGCCAGCGAGCGGGCCCGCACCGGGGTCGAGAAGAGCATCGCCATCGGCCGGGCATACATGGCCTATGCCCAGGAATTTCCTCACTATTTCGATGCCTGCGCACGGCTGGAATCGCACACGCCGGCGGCTTCCGAGCCCGATTCGCTGGAGCAGCTGTGCTTCGCGGCGGGCCGGGCCATCCATGAAGTAATGGTGGCGGCGCTGCGCAGCGGTCAGCAGGACGGCACCATCCGCTCCGATCTCGGCGACCTGAACGTGACCGCGCGGGTGCTGTGGGGCTTTCAGCACGGCCTGATCCAGATCGCCATGACCAAGAGCGAAGTGCTGGCACAGAGCGGCATCAGCGTGCCGCAGCTGACCCAGCAGGCCATGAATCTCGCCGCGTACATGTTGTCCGGGCGCTCCGACGCATAGCCGCCTGGTGTTTTTTTGAGCAATTGCCGACACCCGTCCAAATAATCGACAACTGACCAACCGGGCACGGACCATGTCTATGCAGTTGCGACTCACCCTGATCGGATCCGTCCTGGCGCTGTTTGCCGGCCCCGTCCTGGCGCAGGTCGCAGCCGACTTCGACACCGTGATCGAGAACTACGTGGTCGAGGGTTTGCGCAGCAATCTGGCGCTGCGCAGCGAAACGCTCGAAATCGAAAAGGCCGTGCAGGCCCTCGCCGAAGCGCGCGCCCGATTCTTCCCGGAGCTCTCATTGCAGGCGCGCTACACCCGTGCCGAAGGCGGTCGTGAATTCGCGCTGCCGATCGGCACCGCGCTCAATCCGGTCTACTCGACCTTGAATGAAATGCTGGCGGCGCAGGGACGGCCGGCGCCGTTTCCGCAGATCTCCGATGAAACCGTCAAATTCCTGCGCGACGAGGAGCAGGATACCCGGCTGGTGCTGCGCCAACCGCTCTACGCCCCCGCGATCTCAGCGGCGGTACGTGCGCAGCAGGCATTGCTCGGCGCCAGCACCTATCGGCGCATGGCCATTGCCCGGACCTTGCGCCGCGACATCACGATCTCCTACGTGGACTGGCTCAAGGCCGCCAGCTCCACCGAGATCGTCGCGGCCAGCGAAGCCCTGCTGCGCGAGAACCTGCGTGTCAACGAATCGCTGTTCGCCAACGGCAAGATCACCGAGGACCAGGTGCTGCGCGCCAAGGCGGAGTTGCTCGAAGTCGAGCAGCAGAAGCGCGAAGCGGCCAACCTCACGGTGCAGGCGCAGAGCTACTTCAATTTCCTGCTGAACCGCGATCTGCTCGAGGACATCGCTTCGACGACGCCGCCCAATACGGCATCCGAGCGCGATGCCGCACTCGAACAGCTGTGGAGCCAGGCACTGCAACGACGGCCGGAAATCTCGCAGGTCGAACAGCTCAAGCGCGCCAGCGCGGCACAGGTCACGCTGGCTCGCAAGCAGAAATGGCCCAGCCTCTCGCTCGGTCTGGATGCCGGCACCCAGGGCGAGCAGTACCGCTTCGGCGACGGCTACAACTTCGGCACCGCCTCGCTGATCTTCACCTGGAAACTGTTCGACGGCGGCGGCGACAACGCGCGTGTGCGCCAGGCGCGCGCGGCGGAACGTCAGCTGATCCTGCGCCAGGAGGAAGTCGCTCAACAGATTCGCCTCGAAGTCCAGCAGTCGTTCGATCGCCTGCAGACAGCTCGCGATTCACTCGCGACCGCCGCGGCTCGCGCCGAAGCCGCCAGAGCAGCGTTCCGGATTGCCAGCCGCAAGCGCGACGAAGGTGTCATCAACCAAGTCGAATTCATCGACGCGCGCAGCACGCTGACCCGCGCCGAACTCAATCACAACCTCACCCGTTTCAACGTGCTCGCGCGCCGCGCCGACCTCGAATACGCAACCTCCGCCGGTGATCTGCCCCTGGACCCTGGCACCTGAGCCCACGAGTCAAGACCATGCGCACCACGCAACTTCCATTGCTCATCGCCAGTCTCGTCGTTGTCAGCGGTTGCCACGGCACCGCCGAAGAGTCGCCGACAGCGCCCGCGCCGGTTCGCGTTGCCGTTGCATTCAAGGGACCGGCAGCTCCATCGATCCGCACCAACGGACTGCTGGTCAACAAGGACGAGATCCGCCTGTCGTTCAAGGTCGGCGGCATCATCAAGCACATCGACGTACGGGAAGGCGAGCGCGTGCGCAAAGGTCAGCTGCTCGCGGAAATCGAGTTGACGGAGGTCAACGCCCAGGTGGAGCAGGTACGGCAGGCGCATGAGAAAGCCAAGCGCGACGCCGAACGTGGTGAGCGACTGTACGCCGATCAGGTAATCAGCCTGGAACAGCTGCAGGATTTGCGCACGCAAACGGCCGTGACCGAAGCAGCGCTCAAGTCTGCGCGCTTCAATTCCAGCCATGCAGCCATCGTCGCACCACGCGATGGCACCGTGCTGCGCCGCTTGGCTGAGGAGCGCGAATTGGTGACGGCGGGCAACCCCGTGATCGTGCTCGGTGCGCAGGATCGCGGCTTCGTCGTACGCCTCGGGCTTGCCGATCGCGAGATCGTGCAGATGCAACTCGGCGACAGTGCCGAAATCCGGCTGGATGCCCTGCCGCAGACCAGGATCGCCGGCAAGGTGACCGAGATCGCCAGCGGCGCCGATCCGGCCAGCGGCATGTTCATGGTCGAAATCGCGCTCGACGCCGGCGCTCTGCCGCTGAAGAGCGGACTGGTGGCGAAAGTCACCATCACCCCCGCCACCGCCAACGACGGCGCACTCGTATACGTGCCCATCGCGTCCATCGTCGAAGGCGTCGGCCGGCGCGCCAGCGTGTTCGTGCTCGACAACGATCGCGTGCGACGCCGC
>JBDHQY010000291.1:0-4169 GCA_039807315.1 Steroidobacter sp.
CCCTTGCGCAGAGTCTGAACGGCGCGCTGCATGTGGCGCACTGCTACATACCGATGGCCATCGTGGCTGCGGCCACCGCGGCGCCGCCGATGGTCATGGATGTGTCGCAGGAGGCGCTGGATGCGGAAGACCAGGTCAAGCGCGCCCAGGTGCAGGAGCTGGTCCGCAATTGTTCCGTCGCGGCCCGCGACATTCACATCGAGGCCGGTGGGCCCATCGAGTTCCTGCCGCGCATCGTCGAGATGCTCGGTGCCGACATCATGGTGATGGGCGCGATCTCGCGCAGCGGCGTCAAGCGGCTGCTGATCGGCTCGACCGCCGAACGAGTTCTCGAGCGTCTGCCCTGCGACATACTCATCGTCAAGCCGCCGGGATTCTCCGCCACGCTCTGAGGTGGTGATCCGGCTGCTGCATTTCTCGGCGGAATGCTGAGAAATCGCGTGCCTCGCCGCTGCGTCGTCGCGCAGGATGCAACTGCTGGCCGGGTCGCCAGCGTCAAGCCAGGCGGGCCTGTGGGCCTCGACTTACATGGAACGTGCCAGCTGCAAGGGAATGCTGCGGAACCGGCGCTTCGGACAGTACCGTCCGCAGCCCCGCCAGCATGGCGCGGCCATCGTCGAAGCGGTGGTGGCGCTGCCGATTCTGCTGATCGTCATCCTCGGTGCGATCCAGTTCGGCTTCATCCATGAAGCCAAGGCGACGCTGAATCATGCGGTGCTGCAGGCGGCGCGCGCCGGCGCTGTCAGCAGCGCCGATCCAGAGGCGATTCGCCAAGGGCTGGCAAGCGGCCTTGCGCCGCTGCATGTGCGCGGGGCCTCTCTTCGGAGCGTCGCAGCTACCGTCGCACGCTTGAATGCGCAGTTGCGCAGCGATGCACGGATCCGAATCCTCAATCCGACACACGAGGCTTTCGACGACTTCGCTGTGCAGATCGATGGCCTGCGGCAGATACCGAACGATCGCCTGCACACTCGCAGCACCGAGATCGGCGCGCGCAGCGGGCTGAATATCCAGGATGCCAATCTGCTGCGCGTGCAGATCACCTATGGCTACGAGCTCAAGGTGCCGCTGGTCGACTGGTTCATTTCCCGAGCCTTGCTGCGTATTCGCCGCGGCCTGGGCAATCTGAGCCCGTTCGAGCAGCAACTGCTGACGCGAACTCGATTGCCCATCGCCGCGACTTCGACCGTGCGGATGCAAAGCCCCGCGCGTTCGAGCGGTGCCGTGGTCCGGCGCAGTGAGCTGCCGGATGTCAAGCGCGTACCTGTGGATGAACCGGCATCCCCTGAGGCAGGCTCGGATGATGAGATGCCCGGCAGTAACGATCGATACCGCGGCAGCAATCTCGCGGATGCATTTCTCGGCTACGGCACGGGCTCGGCGCAGGGCGGTGGTGCTGGACCGGGAATGAATGGCGGTGACGATGACGGGCGCGCAGCGGACGGAAGGGGTGACGACGACGGTGCTGGTGACGGTGGCAATGGCGGTGTCAACTCAGGCGATCCGGGCGCCTGCGAAGTGGACGACAACCGTCGCAGCGATGCCGGCATGGGCACGAGCATTCCATCGCTGAGCGTCGGCAATCCGGTCCATGTGGCGACCGGCAACAAGTATCAGGCGGAGACCGATCTCGCGCCGCTGCCTGGCTTGCTCGGCATCGGCCTGACACGTCATTACAACAGCGAAGCCGCGGGTCACGCCGGCGTGCTGGGCGCCGGCTGGCGTCATTCCTACCAGGCGTCGATTCGTCAGCCGGATGCGGACTCGATCGATTTGTGGCAGGCGGATGGCCGCCATCTGATCTTCAAACGCTCGGCGGAAGCCGGCATTTTCGTCGGGCAGCGTGGTTCGGACGGAGAAGTGCATGGCGATGCCGCAGGCTTTCGCTGGCACTGGCCGACGGGGCGCGAGCTGCGCTTCGACCCGAGCGGGCGTTTGAGCTCGATGCGGGAGGGCGCAGCCACGCTTGCGCTGATCTATGACTCGGCAGGCCGGCTGGTGAGCGTGATCGACCCGCAGCAGCGCGCCCTGCAATTCAAGTACTACGCCAATGGTCGCGTGTCGCACGTCCAGTCGGTGGCGGGCGCGGCATGGCGGTACTACTACGATGAGCACGGCAATCTGGCGCAGGTGGTTTCAAGCGATGGCCGCGCGCGACGTTACGCTTATGCGGACACCCGGCTTCCGCATCACCTGACCGCCATCAGCGTCGGCCCGATCGGGCCAGTGAGCTATGGGGCGAGCAACAGCTTCGAAGCGGTGGCTCGCTGGGAATACGACAGCGAAGGCCGCGCCGTGCTGTCGTCGCATCCGGACGATGCCGGAAAAGTCACGCTGCGCCACGGTAATGGCCACACCGAGGTCACGGATGCCTTTGGGCGCATCACGCGTTACGTCGTGGCGAGGCGCGACGGAATCGCGCTGGTCACGGAAGTTCATGGACCGGGGTGCGGCGTCTGCAGTCAAGGCGATACCGTGTATGACTATGACCAGAATTTCCAGCTGACGAAGCTCGCCCGCAGGAATGAGCCGCTCCTGAGCTACCGCTACGATTCGCGGCGTCGCCTGATCGCGGTCGAGCGCGGCTCGGGTACCGCCAAGCACTGGCTGGTTCGCTACGGCTACGAGGGCTCCTCACGGCCAGCGCGCATCGAGCTTCCGAGCGTCAATGCAGGTGCCGTGCACGCCTTCGCTTTCGACTATGGCGCGGACGGGCGTCTGCTGGCGGTCCGCGAGTCGGGATACTCACCGACGCAGACGCAGCGTTTCCAGGCGATCGAGCGCGCCTGGACATTTTCATATGACGTCAATGGCCAACTCGCGGAACTCGATGGGCCGCGCACCGACGCACGTGACGTGACCCGCTTCGAGCACGATGCCCGTGGCCGGCTGCGCGCTCTGTTCTCGCCGGATGAAACGCAGCAGCGCATGAGTGAATACGATGAAGCAGGCCGGCCGGTTCAGATCGAGGAAACCGGACGGCCGGCGGTCCGTATCGAATACGACCTGTCGGGCAGGGTGACCGCGATAGCCGAGCAGCGTGCTGTTGCGCCGATCCTTGCCGGACGCTCTCACATGGCTGCGCACGCTCTGCGTGTCAATCGTTTCAACTACGATGCGCTGGGTCGCTTGCACGAATGGACGATGCTCGATGGAACCACCCGGCGCATTCATTACAACGCGGCAGGGCAACCCGACCGCTACCTGGATGTGACGTCGGGTCGATCTCTGACCCTGGCTTATGCACCCGACGGCAAGCTGTCCCGTGCCGCCATCTTGGCGGCGGGCCTGATTCCAATCCGGACCTTGTATTACGCCTACGATTCGCGCCGCCGCTTGACGGAAGTGCGCGATGGCGCCGGTCCGCCACTGCGTCGGTTCTCGTATCCGGACGGCGGCGCACTGCCGGCCGGTATTGCCGGTCCGACGGGGCTGGTGACGCAGCTTGACTACGATCAGGCAGGCAACGTCCGCACGCTTCTGGCAAGCGATGGAACTTCGACGCGATTCACCTGGGACTTCGCCCGCCGCCTGACCGCTGTAACCGCGCCGAACGACGCGCATACGCGCTATGACTACGACGATTTCGGCCGGCGTGTGCGTGAGGAGAGTGCGGATCGTGGCGTCACCACTTACCGATACGACGCGGCCGACAACCTCAAGCAGAGGACCGATGCGCGAGGTGAGGAAACGACCTTCTTTTACGATGCGGCGAATCGGCTCATCCGGGTGGAGCGGCGCGAAGGCGCCACGCGCTTGCGTTACGACGGGGCGCACCTTGTCCAGGTCTCGGGACCGTCGTCGCAGGAGCGCTTCCGCTACGACGCAAACGGACAACTCGTGCGGCACACCTGGGGAGTGCAGGGCCGGGTATTCGCGGCCGAGTATCGATACCGACCGGACGGCCGGCTCGGCCAACGAGTGCTGCCGTCGGGTCGCAAGCTGGAATATCGCCTTGCGGGTACGCTGCCCGAGCTAGGTCCGGCGATCGTTCAGACGGGTCCGTTCAAGGAAACACTGCTACAGGACGGCCGATCGAATGGTCGGTCCGGCCGTTTCGAATACGACAAAGCCGGTCGGATCACCGCCGTTGCCGATGGCTCGGTCCGCCGAATCGGTGCCGCTGTCGATGCTCATGCCGCACAGTCGTATTGCTATGACACAGCCGG
>JBDHQY010000292.1:0-4163 GCA_039807315.1 Steroidobacter sp.
CCTTCGCTGAGGTCGAGCAGGAGGGCGAGACGATCCATTCGGTCCTTGCCACCGTGCGGCGCGGCCGGTGCATTCGCCGCCAGGGCGACGCCCGTGGCGAGCAGCAGCGAAGCCAGGGAGATGACGCGGAGTTTCATAAGCAATCCTCACTTGAGTGACGACGCCTGCAATCTAGCGCCGCGGCATCGCATCCCGGGTAATCAATGGTTACCAACTGTAATCCGGGGCTCCGGCCGGAAAGCGTCAACGGACAGCGGCAGCGATACCTGGCCAGCCGCGCCGGAGAATTCAGACAGAAGAGGAGCGGGAGACAGGCTGGCCGGCCGCAGGAGCGGGCCAGGTGGGAGTAGTCGGGCCCATCAAGACAAGGTGACGTATCGATCCGGGGCCCTGCCGGCTGCCCGGCAATTCCGGGCAGGGCGTATCAAGCTGTCGGACGCGGCAGCGTGAGCGTGGCTTCCAGCCCGCCTCCGGACAGGTTGCGCAGCGTGATGGAGCCGCCGTGGGCCTGCGCGATATCGCGGGCGATGCTCAGTCCGAGGCCGGTGCCGCCGGTGTCGCGATTGCGCGAGGATTCGACGCGGAAGAACGGCTCGAAGACCTGTTCCAGCGATTCCTCCGGAATGCCCGGGCCTTCGTCGCAGACGCGCACCACCAGCTCGGCGCCATCCTTGATGTGCACGACGGCGCTGCCGCCGTACTTGACCGCGTTGTGCAGCAGGTTCGACAGGCAGCGTTTCAGCGCCTGCGGCTTCGCCAGGATCGGTTCGTCCGAATGCCCTTCGATGGCGATGCTCGCGCCCAGCTCCTTGTATTCCTCCTGCAGCGCGCCGATCAGATCGTCGATCAGCAGCGGCGTGGCCGTCTCGGCATCGTTCAGGCCCTTGAACATGTTCAGGGCGCCGACCACCATCTGGCTCATTTCATCGACATCGGCGATGAAACGCGTCTGCGCCTCCGGGTCCTCGATCGATTCCGCGCGCAGGCGCAGCCGTGTCAACGGTGTCCGCAGGTCGTGCGACATCGCGGCCAGGACGCGAGTGCGGCTGTCGAGATATCTCTGCAATCGATCCTGCATCGTGTTGAAGGCACGGGTCGCATCCCGCAATTCGCGTGCGCCGCTTTCTTCGAGCACCTGATGACCCTCGCCACGGCCGATTGCATCGGCCGCGCGCGCCAGCTGCGACAGCGGCTGCGTGATGCTGCGTGTCACGAAGTACAACACCAGCGCCAGCAGCAAGGTCAGCAGGCCCAGGTTGATGAAGATCTGGCGCGGCAGCGGCGGGCCGGGCGGCGGTGCGAGGGAGCGGAACACGATCTGCTGACCGTCGGGCAAGCCGATCGTGACATCGAACCAACGCTCCGGCGTGCGCAGGTCCAGTGGACTGTTGAAGCCGGGAATCTGGACATCGGGCCGGTTCTCGCCACCCACCGGAATCACATCGCGCCAGCGTCCCCGCGCCTGCGTGAGCAGCACGGTGTAATTCGGGCCGAGCTGCTTGCGGATACGATGGGCGAAAGCACGCGCGATCTCCTCCATGTCCTCGTGCTCCCGCGGGGGACGCTGCCGGTAGCGGCGCTCGATCATGATGCGCCGCGTCCGATATTTCTCCAGCTCGTCCTGACGCGCAGTCCGGTCGAGCCGTGCCAACTCGGTGCTCGCGGCCGCGATGTTGTCGGCGGCGCTCCAGGCGCCGCTGGTCAACAGCGCCAGCTCGCGACGCTCGTGCACGATCAGCACCGTGATCACCAGCAGCGCCATGCCGACGGCCGCGAGCAGCGCCATCAGCAGTCGTGCGAACAAGGATTGCGGCAGCAGCGACAACGGCTTCATGGCGCGGTCATTCCTGCTCGACCTCGACGCCGATCAGGTAGCCCTCGCCGTAGATGGTCTTGATGATCTGCGGCGAGCGCCCGCCATCGCCCAGCGCCTGCCGCAGCCGGCTGATGCGCACATCGATGCTGCGGTCGAACGGATCGATGTCACGGCCGCGCATCAGCTCCATCAGCTGCATGCGGCTCAGCACACGGTGCGGATGCGCCAGCAGGATGCTCAGCAGGCGGAACTCCGCGCCGGTGAGCGGTGCGGCCGTGCCGTTCTCGTGTGTCAAGGTTCGCGTGGTGACATCGAGCCGCCAGCCGGCGAAGCGATAGGCGCGTACCTCGTTCGGCAGCGGATCGCGCGGCGCATGTGCGGCCCGACGCAGCACGGCGCGAATGCGCACCAGCAGCTCGCGTGGATTGAAAGGCTTGGCCAGATAGTCGTCGGCACCGACCTCCAGGCCGACGATGCGATCGATCTCCTCGCCGAGCGCGGTGAGCATGATGATGGGCACCTGCGAGCGGCTGCGCACATCGCGGCAGAGCTTGAGCCCATCCTCGCCGGGCAGCATCAGATCCAGCACGATCAGATCGACGTGCGACATTTCCAGCGCGCGCTGCATGGCCTTGCCATCGGCCACGGCAGTGGTACGAAAGCCGTTCTTTTCCAGGTATTCGCACAGCAGCCGGCGGATCTCGCGATCGTCGTCCACCACCAGGATATGAGCCCGTTCGGTCATGGGCGCCGTTATAGCAGAGCGCCAGGCGCGCAGCGCCGCGGCGCCGGCTGATTTGCCGGGTTGTCTTGTAACGAAGTGTTACGGTGCCGGGACCGATCCCTGCGACTCAGGGTCGCGTGCCGCCGCAAGCGGGATCCGGGCAGAGCGCAGCGGCGCCGGAGGTCAACGTGCCGGCGTCTCGCGCTTCGCCTCCAGCGCCTCCCAGCGTTCGAACTTCTGCGTCAGCGCCTGCTCGATTTCTTCGGCCTGCCGGCGGTCGGCCTTGATCTGTTCGGCGCCCTGGCGATGGTAGTCGGCGCTGCTCATGCGCCCGGTGAGCTCGGCCTGCTGTCGTTCCAGCGACTCGATGTCCTTGGGCAGCTGTTCGAGCTCGCGCGCCTCCTTGTAGCTGAGCTTGAGCGGCGCGCTGCCGGCGGCTTTCGGCGCCGGCTTGGTTTCGGCCTTGGGTTTGGCCGCCGGCGTATCGCGTGGCCGTCGCTGCGCCAGCCAGTCGCTGTAGCCGCCGACATATTCCTGCCACTTGCCGTTGCCTTCGGCCACCAGCGTCTGGGTGACGACGTTGTCGAGAAAGGCCCGGTCGTGACTGACCAGCAGCAGCGTGCCGGGATAGCTCTGCAAGGTGTCTTCCAGCAGCTCCAGCGACTCGATATCCAGATCGTTGGTGGGCTCGTCCATGACCAGCACATTGGCGGGACGCGCGAACAGCCGGGCCAGCAGCAGGCGATTGCGCTCACCGCCGGAGAGCGCCTTCACCGGCGAGTTGGCGCGCTGCGGCGGGAACAGGAAATCGCCCAGGTAGGTCATCACGTGCTTGCGCTCGGTCCCGATCTCGATCCAGTCCGAGCCCGGGCTGATGGTTTCGGCCACGGACTTCTCCGGATCCAGCTGCTCGCGCATCTGATCGAAGTAGGCGACCTGCAGGTTGGTGCCGAGCTTGATGCGGCCGGCGTCGGGCTCGAGCTTGCCCAGGAACAGCTTGATCAAGGTGGACTTGCCGGCGCCGTTGACGCCGATCAGGCCCAGCCGGTCGCCGCGTTGGATCCGCAGCGACAGCTCGCTGACGATGATCCGCTCGCCGAAGCGCTTGCTCACGCCATCGAGCTCGGCGACCAGCTTGCCGGAGCGCTCGCCGGCATCGAGCGTCAGCTTGACGTTGCCGAGCCGATCGCGGCGCGTCGCGCGTTCCACACGCAGCGTTTCGAGTCGTCGCACCCGGCCTTCGTTGCGGGTGCGGCGCGCCTCGACGCCCTTGCGGATCCAGACCTCTTCCTGCGCCCAGAACTTGTCGAACTTGCGGTTGGCCGTTTCCTCGGCCGCGAGCTGTTCGCTCTTGCGGATTTCGTAGGCGGCGAAATTGCCCGGATACGAGCGCAACAGGCCGCGGTCGAGCTCGACGATGCGCGTCGCCACGCGGTCGAGAAATGCCCGGTCGTGCGTGATCACGATGGCCGCCGGGCCCTTGAGCAGCAGGTCCTCGAGCGTGGTGATGCCGTCGATGTCCAGATGATTGGTGGGCTCGTCCAGCAGCAGCAGATCGGGCTGCAGCGCCAGCGCCAATGCCAGGGCGGCGCGTTTGCGTTCGCCGCCCGAGGTGGTTTCAGG
>JBDHQY010000293.1:0-4157 GCA_039807315.1 Steroidobacter sp.
GGTTGAGGGCGTCTCCGACGTTGTCGCGGTTGAAGCGCTGGATGTCCTCGCGGGTGATGATCGCCGCCTTGCTGCCCTCGTCGATCGGGTTCGCCGGCAGGCGGCTCGCGATCACTTCGACCACGCCGAGCGCAAACGGGTTGGCACCCTCGACGACCGGCTCGACAGCCCCTGCATACCCCGCCGGAATCAGCCACGCGGCCATCACGAGGCGGACGGCTGCCGGGCCGATCGCAGACCCGGTTCGAAGACCTGGCATACGTAATATCCTTCTCTATACAACGCTGGGTGGCACAGTATAGCGCTATATCCAATAATATATAGCGAAAAATCAATGGACGGGCATCAGACAGATGGACGCTGATGAAGCCGGCGCGGCCCGCTTCAAGGCGTCGTCATTATGACGCCCCGGTCGTGCGCCTCCTCCCGAACAGGGTGCGAAGGCTCGCGTTGGCCAGAACATCGATCGGCAGCACGCGCACTTGCGGCCCCAAGTCGTACGCCTGTGAGCCGGGATACAGAACTATGAGTTGCTCAAGCTGCAGATCCGCGAGTGCGGAACGCATCGATGGAGTCAGCGCGGGGGCGTCCATACGCTTGATTTCAACGCCCAGGCGGCGGCCGTTCACGAACAACAGCAGGTCCAGCTCGGCTCCCTGATGGGTAGCCCAGAAATACGCCTGATCAGGCTCCAATTGGTTGAGCACTGCTTCTACCGCATACCCTTCCCATGAGGCGCCCATTCTGGGATGCGTCAACAGTTCTTTCCCGGTTCGGACGCCCAACAGGACATGGAGCAGTCCACTGTCCCGGACATAGACCTTTGGAGCCTTCACCTGACGCTTGTTGAGATTCTCGTGCCAGGGTTGAAGCTGCCGTACGACCGTAACCGGTAACTACGCGACGTTCTATTTTTCTTCCAGCTGATGGGTGATCGTCTCGCTGAACGATGGCAGCGAGGAGGAGTTATGGGGATCGACCAGCGGATTCATCGGGACGAGGCGACGTGGCGGGAGATCTTCGCACGGCAGGAGGCGAGCGGACTGCGCAGATCACAGTTCTGCCGACAGGAAGGGATCAACCCCGGAGTGTTTCGGCGCTGGCGGGAGAAGTTGAACGGTGAAGCGCAGGGCCCGACGCGCCGATCACGCACGGGGAGCAAAGTGGCCGAGCCGTTCATCGACATGGGCGCGCTGGAGGCGGAGCGTTCGAGATGGGAGGTTCGGCTCGAGCTCGCCCCCGGCGTTGTGCTGAGCATCGCGCGTAGCTGATGTTTTTCGCCGAGGCGCAGATCCGCGTCCAGCTCTACGGTCAGCCTTGCGATATGCGCAAGTCGTATGACGGCCTGCAGGCGCTGGTGCGCCACGCGATGGGCTGCGAGCCGCTCGACGGCGGGCTGTATGTGTTCGTGAACCGGCGCGGCTCGCAGCTGAAGTGCCTGTATTTTGATCGCTCGGGTTTCTGCATCTGGGGCAAACGGCTCGAGGCGGGCCGATTCATCAGCGACTGGCGCTCGGTGCGCACGCGCGAGATGGACTGGACGGGCTTGAAGCTGCTGCTCGAGGGGATGGAAGTGCGACGCGTGCGCAAGCGCTTTGCGCTGCCCGCGGCGATCACGGAAAGCCTATAAATAAAGCACTTTCATGCGCACACCGTGATAAGATACGCGCTATGCCAAGCGCGGCGACGGGCCCCTCATCGAACCTCACCGAGGTGAGCGCGCTGAGCGCCGCGCAACTCCTTGCCGTCGTGCATTCGCAGGCCGAGAAGATCGCCGCCCTGGAACATCAGATCGAGTGGTTCCGGCGCCAGATCTTCGGGCACAAGAGCGAGCGCTTCGCCCCCGAGCCGAGCCCGAACCAGCTGCACCTGGGGGAAGCATTCCCGGTGCCGGCCACGACGGTGCAGAAGACCCGCGCGATCCCGGCCCACACTCGCCGTGTCCACCCCACCGATAGCGCCGAGAGCGGCGAAGAGCTGAAGTTCTTCGACGAGTCGAAGGTCCCGGTCCAGACCATCACGCTGGTGCATGCCGATGTCGAGGGCCTCTCTCCCGATCAGTACGACGTGATCGGCGAGAAGGTCACATACCGTATCGCCCAGCGCCCGGGCAGTTACCAGGTGCTCAAGTACCGACGCCCGGTCATCAAGCTCAAGGCCACGCAGCAGATCCTGAGTCTGCCCGCCCCGCAAGGGGTCATTCAGGACAGCCGCGCGGATGTGAGTTTCATCGCCGGCCTGCTGGTCGACAAATTTGCTTGGCACCTGCCGCTATACCGCCAGCATCAGCGTCTGGCGGCCGCTGGCATCCGCGTTAGCCGGCCGTGGCTGACGCAACTGGCACAGCAAGCCATCGGCCTGCTCGAGCCCATCTACAACGCGCAGTTCGAGTCGGTTCGCCACAGCCGCGTCAAGGCGATGGACGAGACGCCGATCAAGGCCGGACGCAGCGGGCATGGCAGGATGCGCACCGGCTATTTCTGGCCCGTGTATGGCGAGCGCGATGAGGTGTGTTTCCCCTTCCACCCGTCGCGCTCCGCAGACTTTGTCACCCAGGCACTCGGGCTCAAGGCCGCCGAGAAAGGCGTGCTGTTGACGGATGGCTATGCCGCCTACGAGCGCTACGTCCACAAGACCGGGCTGAAGCACGCGCAATGCTGGGCGCACACACGGCGAGGCCTCTTCGAGGCTTTGCCACTGGAGCCGGTGGCGGCCGAGGCGCTCGAGCAGATCAAAGCGTTGTACGCCATCGAAGAGCAGATCCGTACCCTCAAGCTCAGCGGCGAAGGCAAGCAATTGCACCGCCTGACCCACAGCAAGCCACGCGTCGAGCAGTTCTTCCAGTGGGTGGATGAGCAACTGCAACGTGCGGGGTTCACGCCGAGCAACCCGTTCATCCAGGCGTTGAACTATGCCCGTGAACGGCGAGCAGGACTGGAAGTGTTCCTCACCGATCCCGACGTGCCGATCGACACCAATCATCTCGAACGGGCGCTGCGGGTCATTCCCATGGGTCGAAAATCATGGCTCTTCTGCTGGACCGAACTCGGCGCCAGGCAGGTCGGCGTCATCCAGAGCCTGATCGTCACCTGTCGGCTGCAGGGCATCGATCCTTACAGCTATCTCGTCGACGTTCTGCAGCGCGTCGCCGATCAGCCCGCCAGCCGAGTCGCCGAACTCACGCCCCGACTGTGGAAGCAGCACTTCGCTGCCCATCCGCTGCGTTCGGACATACAAGAGTTTCCGACGCAGTAACAGACGTCGCGTAGTTACCGGTTACGTACGACCAGCAGACTGGCAAGCAGGTCGAGATACCGTCGCACTGTTGATTCGCCGATACCCAGGGAACGCGCCGGATCGGCCGAGTTCCAGACATTGCCGTGGCAGTGAGCAACCATCGTCCAGAAGCGCAGCAACGCGGGAGCCGGAATGCTGATACCGAGCTGCGGCACATCTCTTTCAAGAAAGGTTCGAATGAATTCCTGTCGCCACGCAAAGCTGTCGGCATTCGTTCTCGCCAGGAATGACAAGGGTAAACCACCGCACAGCCAGTGGCGCTGGAGTGAGGAGGCTCCAAGTTCATCGAGACTGAATCCTCCGACCGGAATGATTTCGATGCGACCCGCGAGCGACTCTGTCGATTGCCGCAACAGACCGGGGGACGCGCTGCCGAGAATGAGAAAGCGCGCAGGCAGTGGCTTGCGATCTGCAAGCACCCGCAACACCTGGAAGAGTTCCGGTCGGTGCTGGATCTCATCGATGATCACAACGCCACGCAGTGGCTCGAGCGCCGTCATCGGGTCAGTGAGGCGCGCGAGACTCGCGGGATGCTCCAGATCGAAGTAGTTGACTGAGTCCGGAGCGACGATCTGTCGCGCCAGTGTGGTCTTGCCGCTCTGGCGTGGCCCCACGAGCGCCACGATGCGACTGCGCTTCAGAGCGCGCGCAATCCGGGCCTGCAATCTGGATCGCCCGATCATCACGCGCAGAATACCATGAAATTCCACCGTTTAATGGTGGAATTTCATGGGGTAAAATGGTGGGCCGTGTAGGAGTCGAACCTACGACCAAGAGATTAAGAGTCTCCTGCTCTACCAGCTGAGCTAACGGCCCTGCAGAAACCGGGGTGGACGATGGGACTCGAACCCACGACGGCC